>NZ_JACHGY010000001.1:1878908-2052737 GCF_014207595.1 Algisphaera agarilytica | reverse complement strand
CACTGATTACCGGTCAGCCGGAGTGTCGTACCACCGTCCTCAATGACGCTACTGCCTTCAATATCCTGACCCGTCACACCCTGCAACGAATAGTTGAAGAAATCGAAATGCTCATCTGCACCGTTGAGGCTGGTACTATGCGCATCGGTGACCGTCACGCTGGAAGATTGCGATTCACTACTGCCATATTCGGCAGTACTCGCAGCAATCGATATCGGTAGGCTGCCACTAAAAGCTTGCTCCACAAAAGGATTCGAAGAAAGCAACACCCTCGGCTCGAAAGGCTCCACAAGAGCACAACTTTGCTTCTTACGGGAAGACACGTCTGCCTCACAGAACAGACGAGCGGGCAACGAGTATCGCAGCCAATCCCGCATGTGTTCTTGATCTGAATGAAGACGAGCCCACTTGCACAGACAAAGCCACCACTTTGACATGGTTAAACACCTTTATGAATACAAGTTGACCCACGGAACCCGGATCAACCCTCGGAACTGACACCTAAAAAGGTATGTTAAAGAAAACTCATTAAATTGTATCGTGCCCCGCGTAAGCGCCAAGCACAAAGTGGTAACGATTTTCGATCGTCATTGCGACAACTGCCCGCCTATGCTACAGAGCATTTGTAGCGGGCTTGTGTCAGTAAGGAACGAGATCTTTACCATGTTCATCTTATTACTTGCGATCTTACTGACGCTATCAAATCAATCTTATTGCATTAGCTTCCTCTTAACACGTGGATCTCTAACCAATCCTGATAATCTCCAGCGCGCCTTGGGCTTAATGTGAAGTGTTGAACATAACTCCCCTCCCAGTGCTCTGGCTTCAACGGGTTAGCGGCGTATGGATTATGATAGATCTTAAGATTTAGGAACCGTTCATGCCGTTCATTAAGCGCCCAGCACCCATGAATCGTCGCCAGCGCACTCAGATGCTCATTATTGCCGGATCTAACTGTTTTGTTGTTTCGCGGCGCGAAGCCATGGCCAACAACTACTGGTTCATGTCTAATCCACTCGGCGTAGAAGCTAGCCTGATCCTATCCATGGAGTGCAACTTGGATTGTATAAGGATCAGTTTATCTATTTCGCGCATTATCAAATACTACCAGCACGGCAGGTGCATCCGAGTTTCTGTCAAAGTACGCGGTGAATTGCGATCGACTTTAGTCGATATGGTTGCGCTCACGTTGAGCCACATCATCAGGGTTTCACGTAGAGATTGCTACCCCGGCCTCATTCATTGATTTGGCAAATCGCAAGTCCTCGGCGTTCGGTTCGATTTGCTTAACCTCAATTACAACACGATGGCCGCCAAGGACTACCTCGTAATCCGGCTGCTTACTCCCTTCAAGCTCTGGCAAGCGATGAGTCTAAATGCCGTGCACTGTACACAACTCTTCAAAGAGATCCACAGTTTTAGTTTTTCGTTTCTGCGGCATGATCTATCCATATCGCGATACTGGTGTTAACTTCGCTTCAATCCCACCTAAATTACTAAGATTCACCGCCATTTAACTTATGACACCCAGTCCCTAAGCTCAAAGGCCTTAACCATAAGGCTACTTTAGCTAGCTTCCCAACAATCCAGGTTACAGGCGGCTCAACAAGGGTTGAAATACTCCAACCGATTTTCAAACAAACTCAGTCCAGTAGTTGATCGGTAGGTGATCGATAGGTGCCACAGAAATGACAAATTCCATGCAACAAGCCCATACAAAACAAGAGCTTGGAGTTATAAGCCTCTTCAGATAAATAATATGTGTTTGGCCACGAATCGAGTTGGCAAGTTAACGCTCTACCGTTAAGCTAAACCCGCATGTATTAAATGATTGATTAGCTGGCGTTTACGTCGGGCGGCCATTTTTGTTCCGCTGGATGGGCGTCGCCGCCGTCCAACGGGATAAAAGCTACAAAAACTCGATCGCGATATCAAAGCTGTCGTCAAGTTTTTGAACCGGGTTCGCAGGACGGCGTTCGTAAAGTGGCCCTTTCCCACGGCACGGGCATCGCTTACCTTTGCTGGTCCGCTCCCCCACCGCCGGGCTTGTGCATCCCCCTCCGATGGATCCCGTTCATGGCCACCCTTCTGATCGCTCTGGGCGCCGGGCTCGCCTTCCTCGTTGCCTACCACACCTACGGCCGATGGTTAGGACGAAAAGTCTTCAACCTCGCCGCCGACGCGGTCTGCCCGTCCGAACGGCTGCGGGACGACCAGGACTACGTGCCCACGTCCAAGGGCATCGTGTTCGGGCACCACTTCACGAGCATCGCCGGGACCGGGCCGATCGTGGGGCCGGCGATCGCGGTGATGTGGGGCTGGCTGCCGGCCCTGCTGTGGGTGGTGCTGGGCAGCATCTTCATCGGCGCGGTCCACGACTTCGGGGCGCTCGTGGTCAGCCTGCGCAACAACGGCCAGACCGTGGGCGATATCGCCGGTCGAGTGCTCAACAAACGGGTCCGCCTGCTGTTCCTCCTCGTGTTGTTCATGGCGCTCACGATCGTGCTCGCGATCTTCGGCCTGGTGATCGCAGCGGTGTTCAAGCAGTACCCCGCCGCGATCACGCCGTGTCTCATCCAGATCCCCATCGCGGTGGCCATCGGCGTGTACCTGCACCGCAAGGGCAAAAACCTCTTGATCCCCTCGCTCATCGCGCTAGGCGTGATGTACCTCACGGTGATCTACGGCGACACCGGCTTCCTGCACGACTTCAACCAATACCTCGCCAGCCTGTCGATCATCACCTGGGTCGGCATCCTGCTAGTGTACAGCTACATCGCCAGCGTCCTGCCGGTGTGGAGCCTGCTCCAGCCGCGCGACTACATCAACAGTTTGCAACTGCTCACGGCGCTGGGCCTGATCGTCGTGGGTTTATTCGCCGCCGCGTTCATCGGTGGCGCTCCGCCGGTCGAGGGGGCCGACCGCCAACCGCTCGAGATCGTCGCCCCGATGTTGAACCCGAGCCCGGAGGGGGCTCCGATGATCTACCCCTTCCTCTTCATCACCATCGCCTGCGGCGCGATCAGCGGGTTCCACTGTTTGGTGAGCAGCGGTACGAGTTCGAAGCAACTCAAGAAAGAAACGGATGCCCAGTTCGTGGGCTATGGCAGCATGGTCACCGAAGGGTTCTTGGCGACGTTGGTGATTCTTGCATGTGTAGCTGGCCTCGGACTTGGATCGAATGTCGATGGCAAGTTGTTGCAAGGGACCGAAGCATTTACTTCCCGCTATGCGTCTTGGGCGTCAGCATCTGGTTTAGGAGCCAAGGTCGGGGCGTTTGTAGATGGAGCAGCGAATTTTCTACAAGTCCTTGGCTTACCTGCATCGGTTGCAGTTGCTTTGATGGGCGTGCTTGTCGCATCTTTTGCCGGGACAACATTGGATACCGCCTGCCGATTACAGCGTTATGTCGTGCAGGAATTGGCGGGAACTTTTGTGGGTGGAACTAGTAGCGACAGAAGCGAGTCAGACTCGTTCAACCCATTGCGAATCCTGACCAATAAACAAGGCGCGACGGTGTTTGCGATCGTCATCGCGGCGGCGATGGCGGCGATGCCGGTGCCGGGGAGCGAGTGGGCGTGGGCGAACGCGGGCAAGGGAGGGCTCATCCTCTGGCCGATGTTCGGGGCGACCAACCAACTCCTCGGCGGGTTGGCATTTTTGGTCATCACGTTCTGGCTGTGGCGGCGAGGCAAGCCGATCTGGTTTGTGGCGTTGCCGTTGATCTTCATGCTGATTATGCCGGCGTGGGCGATGCTGATCCAGATCCCCGAATGGCTGAACGCGGACCAGAAGAACTGGGCACTCATCGGCATCGCGGTCGCGACGATCGCGCTGGAGCTTTGGATGATCGTCGAAGCGGTGTTGCTTTTCCCGAAGGTGAAGGGCATCGCCGAGTCGGGCGAGCTTAGCCCCGAGACCACGGCCTGAGCACACTGCAAAGCGTTTAGCGGGCGCGGCGCAGACGCCCGTGGGGTATTTCGTGAACCACCACGGGACGCTGCGCGTCACCCGCTAAACGTAGACGGGATCGAGTTCGTCGGCCCCGACACCGATCGCCGCGGGGATCGGCTCGGCCAACAGCTTGGCGAGCGCGACCACGTGCTCCCGGCCGTAGCGACGGTGGCCTCCGGGCGTGCGGTGGGCCGGGGGGATCAGGCCCTGGCGTTCCCACACGCGCAGCGATTCGGGCGAGACGCCGAATCGGTCGGCCAGCGGGCCGATACGCAGGATGTTGAGTTGAGTGTTCATCATGGTTTCCATTCATGAGTCCGGGGACCGTCCCCGTGTTGGCTAAGCCGCCCCGCCGGGTCTCGAACCCGGTACCTTCTGATCCAGAGTCAGATGTGCAGCCTGTTACACCTCGGGGCTTAAATTCGGAAATTCAAACAAGTCCAATGACGCCGACGGGGTTCGAACCCGCAACCTCCGGATTGAAAGCCCGGCGATCTTCCGATTGATCTACAACGCCAAAACAAAAATCAATGAGGTGGGACGGAGTCGAACCGCCAACGCCTTTCGGCAACCGGGTTACAGCCAGTGGGGCGTGCCCATGCCCAACCACCTCGGGGTGGGGAGGGGTGAGAAGCGAGGTTTGAGGCTTGAGGGAAGCGAATACGTGTTCGTCCTCATGCCTCATCCCTCAAACCTCACCCCTCATCCCAAAAGGAAGGCAGAGGACTCGAACCCCAAGCCGTTGCCGGCTCCATCTGTTTTCGAAACAGAGGCCGCCCCATTGGCGTACTTCACCTTCCGTCGATACTTGAGGGTTGAGAGCTAAGCATTGAGTTGCTATTCAACCTCACGTCTCACCGCTCAAACCTCACTCCTCAATGAGAGGAAGGCAGTGGGCACGATCCACAGACGCCCTTCCGGGGGCGTCCCTTCCGGCTAGCAACCGAAGCGGCGGCCGACCCGCCGTTCACCTTCCTTATGAGGGGATGAGGCATGAGGTTTGAGGGTTGAGTAGCTAGTTTTATGGGGCTCAATCCTCACGCCTCATCCCTCACATCTCCCCCAAGACCGAGGCGGGAATCAAACCCGCGAAAGTGCGCAGTTGCAGTGCGCCGCCATTGCCATTCGAGCCACTCGGCCAACGGAAAAGAGCAGATTGATGAAGAAGAAAGTGCGGCCGGCGGGGATCGAACCCGCGCTTCTGCCTTGGCATAGCAGCGTCTTACCACTCGACCACGGCCGCGGAACACGTGGGGGAGGGCTCGAACCTCCACCTGGGGGATTTGGAATCCGCCGCTCTTCCGATTGAGCTACACACGCAAATACAAACTGCACCGGCTGGGCTTGAACCAGCAACCGTCTCCTTAACAGGGAGCTGCACTACCGTTGTGCTACGGTGCAAAGAAAAATCAATGGGATAGTCGCCCCGGTGGGATTCGAACCCGCACGCGTCGGTTTAGAAGACCGATGCTCTTCCGTTGAGCTACAGGGCAGAAGCATTTAGCGATCGGGTGATTTTGTGATTTGGCGATTGGAAAGGCGGAAGCGATATCTAGGGTGGTGGGCTCCACCAATCGCTCAATCGCTAAATCACCCAATCGCTAAATGAATCTCACTCCGACGTGAGCAGCAGGACTGCGGCGGCGAGCATGCCGCCTTCATCGGGCTGGTTCAGGGTCACGTCGTTCTCGGCTTTGATCCAATCGGCGGGGATGTCGATTTCCTTCACCGTGTCGTACTTGGCTATGCCTTGCGAATCGGAGAGATCGACTTCGATCGCGTTGCCGTTGAAGGTCACCGTCAGGGGCGAGGCAAAGCCATCATTGCGCTGCACCGCGACGCGGAGGGTGGCCGAGTTCGGCTCGACGACATCGCCGGCCGAGATGGCCAGCGACTGCGGCTCGCCGCTGGGCATCAGCGTGCGGGAGCCGTAGTGGCGGGTCTGCGTCAGCGTCTTCTCGGAGACGATCGGGTCGGCGAGCGTGATCTTGATCACCGAGGTTTCTTCCGCGGCAAGCGATACGCCAGCGAGTTGTTTGCAGACATCGACCTCCTCGTAGATCAGATCGCCGCTATCGAGATACAAACGCCGTTGCTCGGCGGCCTTGACCTTGCGTTTACCGATCATGCCGGCGAGATCGACAGCGAGACGCTGGCTCTTCATGTTGCTGACCGCGACCCACAGGGTGTTGCCGTCTGCAGCGGCGTGGACGTTCACGTGGGTCGTGTCGGAGCTGATCGGGACCAGCTTGCCGGTGTAGCCGTTCCAGAGGTCGAGGAACCAGCGCGGCTTGCTGGGGTTGATGCCGGTCATCGGCGAGCCGGGGATGCCCGACGCGATGCCTTCTCGGTTGGCGGTTAGGCTGCCCAGGTCGCGGTTTTCGTCGATGGATTCGAATTTGAAGATGCCGTCGTTGGCCTCGGGCTCCCACCAGATGAACGGGATGAGGAAAGGCACGGTGACATCCAGTTCATCCGGACGCTGCATGAACTGCACCATGAAGGCGCTGTAATTGCGGAGCTTCTTCCAGACCTGGTGGTCTTTGCCGCCGCCGCTGAGCGAGCCGTATTCGCTGATCACCAGCGGCACGACGTTGTCGGTGTTGGCCTGGTGGGCGCGGACGACGTCGAGGTAGGCGGTCATCCGTCCGAGCAGGTAGGTGTTCTTGCCTTCACGGAGGCTGTCCTCAAAGAGCAGCGCTTCACTTTCGTAGAAGTGGTGGGCGTAGAAGTCGAGGTGGCCCTTGGTGTTGTCCATAAACTCCAGCTGATTGCGGGCGAGCCGCCAATCGCCACCCGCGAAGTTGGGGTAGGCCGAGGTCGGCCCGCCGACGAGCGTGCCGGGGACATACTCCTTCACCCCCGCCGCGACTTTGTTATGGAAGTCGGCGAGTTTGATCCAGCTCTGCCCGTCCGGCACGCTGTGGTAGCTCCATTCGTAGGGCACATCGGATTCGTTTTTCACTTCAACCCACTTGGGGGCGATGCCGGTCTGCTCGACGATGAGCTTGAGCGTTCGGCCCGCCGTCTCACCCGCAGCGACGAAATCCTTCGGCGTGCCACGCGAGTTCACGATACCTTCGCCGGCGTGCCTGTTGAAGCTCGGCCACTCATCGAGGCAGAGTACGTAATCCAGGTCGGGGTAACGCTCGGCGATGCCATCCGGGATGGTCTGCGGCCAGGTCCATCCCGAGTCGAAGAATGCCGGATCGGCGTGATGCGGACGGTTGGGGTCTTCGGTGAACGGCGGCTTGTTGGGATACTCGTCGTCGTAGCCGAGTTCCAGGGCGGGGTAGATCTTGTAGATCTGCCGACCCGGGGTGAAGCCGTGGTCTAGAAAATAGTCGTGCACGCCCCAAGGCCCGCCCCACGGCGCGGCGTACACACGGAAGTACTTATCCGTTTCAAACTCGGTGATCCCGCCGATCGAGAGCGTCGCATCGAGGTCGGCATCCAGCGTCACCGGCAGGATCGGCTTGTCGGCACCGAGCACCGACCAGGGCGAGTCGTCGAACACGCGGCTGATACCGTCTTCGCTGATGTCCAGGCGGATCGCGTCCAGCCGGCCCTTGCCCTTGATGATCATCGTGTAGTTCACGCTCTCCCGCGCCGGGATGCTATTGGCCTGGAAGACATTCATCGTGTCGGTCTTGTACCAGTGCTCGTGTGCTTTGCCTGAGCCGTCGCTACCTTCCCAGATCGCTTTGAGGTTGGCCGCGTCGCCGACAAGCTGGAGCTGACGGAAGTAGCTCCACACGGAGATGAGTTCGGCGGGTACTTCGAAGCGCTGTTCGCCGTCGATCTCACCGACGTCTTTGGCCAGGAGTAGAGCCGTGAGTTTTTCTTCACGGCTGTTGACCTGAGTGCGGAACTGCGGGTCGTAGTTTTCGGCCACCACGAACAGCTCCGCGAGCTTGTCTTTCTGAGCCTGGGCGTAATCGGGGAGTTTGACTTCGCTGGGGGCTTCTGCGGTTTCGGGTGCCTCGGGTTGGAGGGTCGAGGTACACGCAGCAATGAACGAACACGCAATCAGAACGGCAAGCAGGCGGGCCATGATCAGCTCCATGGAGGGGAATGGATAAGAAGCTGAAATAGTTTACCGCGTCGTCTTTGCACATGTAGCCAATGAAACGGGTGGGCCACGATCCCACAACCCCCCGGTTAAAAGCCGGGTGCTCTGCCGATTGAGCTACCGTTTCGAAAACCGCCCCGCCGCGCACCTCACGCAGCGAAACGGGTAGGAGTATTTAAAAGAAAACGGCACGCCGGGCGGGCTCAATCCTTGTACGGATCGAACTCGTCCTCGCCCGCCATCGCCACGCCGATGGGCGTGAGCGTGTGGACGATGCGTACGGTGTTGCCGTGGGCCTCGAGGACCTCGGGCAGACGCTTGTAGCAGTGCGGCGACTCGTCGGTCCCCGCGCCACGAAGCTCCACCCCGGCCTTCTTGACCCAGGCGTTCATCATCGACTGGGTGATCATGCCCTCGGTCTTGCGGACAAACGCCTTGGCCTTTCGGTCCCAACGCTTCTTGCCCGCCGCCTTGGTCCGGCTCATTACCCGGCCGGCGCCGTGAACGGTCGAATGCAGCGAGGCTGCGCTGTCTTCGCTCTCGACGCCTTCCAGAATCACCGAGATATCACCCATCGAGCCGCCCACGAATCCCCGCTGGCCGGGGAAGGCGGGCGTCGCGCCCTTGCGGACGACCCAGAGGTCTTCCGCCTGGCCATCGATGACGTGCGATTCTTTCCACGCGAAGTTGTGATGGTTGTGAACCTCCTCCACAATCTCCGCGTCGATCAGGTCGGCGACCTTCTGGCACACCCAGTCGCGGCCCGCATACGCGTACCGGCCCGCGAGCTGCATGCACTCGAGATACGACGCGCCCAGGTCCGAGTCCTCTGCGAGGATCAGCGCCTTGGCGTTCATATCGTTCGAGCCGCCGCCCACCAGCACGAAGTGCGTCGCGATCTTGTGACCCAGGCCACGCGATCCGAAGTGCACGCCGCACCAGACCTGATCGTTCTCGTCGACGAACATATCCACGTAGTGGTTGCCCGAGCCGACGGTGCCGAGCTGCTTCCGTGCGGCCTGCCGCAGGTGGTCGCCGCCCTTGCCGCCGATCTTCAGGCCGTTAACCAGGTCCCAGGCGTCGTCGTCGAACAACGCGTGATCGACATCTTCGCGGTTAGCCCGGCCGACACCGAACGAGATCTCCGAGAAGATCATGTCCATGATCTTGCCGATGTCCCGCTTCACGTCTTCCGCGTTCGCGTCCAGACGCACGGCCTTGTTGCCGCAAGCGATGTCGTAGCCGACACCCGACGGCGAGACCATGCCGCGATACGCCACCACACCGCCGATCGGCATCGAGTAGCCGACGTGGTGGTCGCCCATCAACGCGCCCGCCGCGGCCTGTTCATCGCCCAGGCAGGTCTTGATCTGCGCCACCGCGCCCTGGTCCGGTGCGCCCCAGACCGGGACGCCTTCAATCATTTCATATCCCATCTCACACCTTCCTTTCTTGTCTTCGTGGGTGCGTGAATCCATTCTCTCAGTTCTATTTCAATGCGTCGTATCGGAATCGAACCGACGGCCTCCTGCTTGGAAGGCAGGCGCTCGGCCAACGTGAGCTCACGACGCGACTCCCCAGAAATCAGAACGGTAGGACTTGAACCTACGGCCTCCCGGTTCCGGACCGGGCGCTCTGCCAAGCTGAGCTACGCTCTGACGTTTGGGCTCAGTTGTCTGAGCCTTGGCGTTGACTGGTGTACTGCCGTTCGAACATCCGCATCGCGTCTTTGGCGACCGGGGTGCCGACCGATTCGACCCGCCAACCCGGCTGGTAGTTGCCGTTGATGACCAGCTCGATGAGGTTGCCGATCACCGCGGCCTTGGTGGGGATGAAGCCGACCGTCGCGGCGGCTCCTCGGGTTAATCGACATTGGGCGTACATCTCTTGGCGTGTCATGGCGGTCTCCTTTCATCGGGGGCAATCAAACAAGGTGACGGACGGGACTCGAACCCGCTTCCCGCTGACTCACGATCAGCTGCCTCGACCACTTCGGCCTCCGTCACAAACCCGCATGCCGAAGCAAATCGACTTACGAGAAACAATCTGTTCGAATCCCCGGAAGGCGGTGAACACCTTCCGGGGGAATCAGAACGACAGGATTCGAACCTGCGGCCCCCCGGTCCCAAACCGGGCGCTCTGCCAAACCGAGCTCCGTTCTGAAAAAAGCCTGGTGCCCCCGAAATCAACCCCGAACTTCCCGCCCACCAGGCGTGAGTGAATCAATCGTGGAGTTCGGTGTTCCAGTACGCCGCGTCCACGAAGTGTTTCCACGAATCGTGGCGCTCACGGCGAGACTTGAACAACAGCTCCGTTGCGTCCGGCCGACGGGGTAGCCGAATCAACTTGAGCCCCGCTTCTTCGGGCGTCTTGTCGCCCTTGAGCGAGTTCACCCCGACGCTGCAGCACACCAGGTTCTCCCAGGTGGTCTTGCCGCCCCGCGAGGTCGGGACGATGTGGTCGAGGTTCAGTTCGCTGCTGGGCAGCCGCTTGCCGGTGTACTGGCAGGTGTAGTCGTCACGCAGGTACACGTTGCGACGGCTCAGCCGCAGCGTCGGCCGAGTGACCCGGTCGAAGTGCAACAGCCGAACCACCACCGGGACCAGCACGGCACTGGTCACCGTCTGCACGAAGTGTTGATCCTCCGGCTCGAACTCTGAGGCGTATTCGCTCAGCTCGTGCCACGACGCGAAGTCGTACGACTGGTAGTCGGTGTCCACCGCCTCGACCCGGCCGACAAACAAGTCGGCCAACGCTTCCGCGGCGGTGATGATCCGCAACGCCCGCCAGTGCTTGTTCAGCACCAACATGTCGCTCTGCAATGCCGCCGTCATGGCCGGTCTCCTTTCGAGATTGAGGGATGAGGAGTCAGGGATGAGGTGTGAGGGGTGGAGCACAGGACATCAAGAGTGACTCACACTCAAGCCTCACTCCTGTCTCCTCATTCCCCGTCCAAGTGGAGTCGCGGGGAATCGAACCCCGATCTTCCGGGTGCAAGCCGGGTGCTCTTCCGGTTGAGCTACAACCCCGAATCATTGAGTGATTTAGTGATTGAGCGATTTGGCGATTGATTCAAACCAATCACCAAATCGCAAAATGTGTCAAATGTCATCGGGAGGATTCGAACCTCCAACCACCAGGATCTCGGCCTGGCCCCTCTACCGATTGGGACACGATGACAAACAAGCAGTAGCCCGGGTGGGAGTCGAACCCACACGTTGACGGGTTTTGAATCCGCTTCCTCTACCGGTTGGGATACCGGGCTGTTTGGTTGTGAGCATTGAGGTTTGAGAAGTGAGGAGTTGGGTGCTCATACCTCTAACCTCATCACTCATACCTGAACCAATACCACCGGCAGGAGTCGAACCTGCACGTTGACCGGGTCTGAGCCGGCCCCCTCTGCCTTTGGGGTACGGTGGCGTGGGGTGAGGAGGATTGAGGCCTGAGGCAAGAGGTTTGAGTCTTTAATGCAACCTCCTCAAATCCTCACCGCTCATCCCTCAAGCCTCCCGAATCACCCCGGCAAGACTCGAACTTGCAGCCTTCGGCTTCGGAGACCGACGCTCTTCCGTTGAGCTACGAGGTGAATTCAAACGATGCGAAACTGGGCCGGTAGGGATTGAACCCACAACCTGCCGGTTCAAAGCCGGCCGCTCTGCCGATTGAGCTACGGCCCATATGCATTTGGCGATTTCGTGATTGAGTGATTTGGCGATCGATCTTGCAATCACTAAATCGCCAAATCACCCAATCGCCAAATGATTCCAATCACCCCGGTAGGATTCGAACCTACAGCCTCCGGATTCGTAGTCCGGCGTTCATCCAATTGAACTACAGGGCGAATAAACAAGAGTCACGAGTCGGAATCGAACCGACAACCTGCTGTTTACTAGACAGCTGCTCTTCCGGCTGAGCTACCGTGACATTTCATTTTGTGATTTGGCGATTTCGTGATTGAGCGATCTGGCTAAAAATCACCAAATCGCTCAATCGCCAAATCACAAAATGCCCCTAACGCCATCGGCGGGGA
The DNA here is from genome assembly GCF_014207595.1 of Algisphaera agarilytica. Taxonomy (NCBI): domain Bacteria; kingdom Pseudomonadati; phylum Planctomycetota; class Phycisphaerae; order Phycisphaerales; family Phycisphaeraceae; genus Algisphaera; species Algisphaera agarilytica. The sequence continues at coordinate 2,040,681 of NZ_JACHGY010000001.1, read as the reverse complement.
TCGAACCCGCGACCTCTTCCTTGACAGGGAAGCGCTCTGTCCAACTGAGCTACGACAGCAAGGCAGGCCGGGAGAGCTTGCACCGCTCCGACGGGGGTTGTCCTGGGCCATCCCCGCCGTCTATGCCGCAGCCTGTGTCTTACAACATTGAAATCGACCCGGAAGGATTTGAACCTCCGTCCTGCCGGTTATCAGCCGGCCGCTCTTCCACTGAGCTACGAGTCGTGTGCAACCACTCGTCCCGGCCCCCGGCGCACGATTACGCCGGGGGCGGACGGTGATTGCTTCATCAATCTGCTCTTCACTTTTCAAAGATCCGTGGCACGAACCGTTCGTGCCTGCTTGCCGTGCAAGACACGACAGGCATCAACCGCTGGTCCAGGACTCGAACCTGGGGCTCCCGCTTTTCAGACGGGCGCTTTGCCGGCTAAGCGAACCAGCGTTTCCCTCTTCAGCTACACAAGCTTGGATGCGTGTCGTATGAAACTTCACGCCTTCGCTTGCGCAACTGCCGGGGGTGAATCGCCGCGGTCGGATTCGAACCGACACGTGTCTCTTTGTAAGAGAGGTGCTCTAGCCATTGAGCTACGCGGCACAACAGACGCACCGATCGCGCTGGCGGCACAGGACCGCCTTCCCCGCGAACATGGGTACGTCAAAGTTCAGGTTGTAATGGCGGCGGCGGGACTCGAACCCGCGGTCTCCAGATCATGACTCTGGCGAGGACTCCGCTCCTCTGCGCCGCAAACTTGTAATCACGATGGCTGGACTCGAACCAGCATCCTTTCCCTTATGAGGGGCCTGCTCCGCCGTTGAGCTACATCGTGGGCGTGGGTATTCAAACCATCTGATTGCATCCTCGGAAAATCGAAACAGACAAACTGAAACTGCAGAATTCACCTGCAAAACAAGCAAATACGACGACGCCTAAGACCGGCGCGGGTGTTCACGGATGTGTGGGGTCGAGGGGTGCGGCTCAGGCGAGGCGTAGGCAATCGGCGCAATTCGCCATAAAGCCTGGCCGCTGTATACCGCGTTCTGAGCCTTGCGTATCCGTGACGACGCATCGGTCGGCGGGGGGATACGCAATACTCTCGGCGGCCTGTGCCACGGTCTCTGGATGAGACGCAAGATCGAGTCTCCCGAAACCGAGCCACCGGGACACCACTTGCGTGGGTTCGGCAGATTTCAAATTGTGTTGCTCGGTGTTCATGGAAGTCACTCGCCTCGACAAAGAGGAAGGGTTACGCGAGAAACATATCGACAGCTTGCATGGGATGCAACAGTTTTTATCGATAAAACCCGAAGTTTTTTAATTCGGCGTTTCTAAGTCTTGCGTTTTGAGATTCTGGAAGAAAAATTCTTCGACGAAACTTGCCTGATCCGTAGTACGTCGGACACCTAACGCGTTACTGAGTGATCACCCAGAGTTGTAGAAGCCTGAAACGGTCGGGCCGATCGCTTTGCCCAACCAGAAGCATCGATTGCTGCGTGGCGTCGGCCCAAAGCGGTACCCATCGGCCCGGCAATAGATTCATACGAGGACGCTCTTGCTCGGGTTCTTGTTCTGCTGACGGCTCACCCGTCGCGCCCAAGGGTTGGGGCGCGGCGGTCAGCTCCAGCTGCTGGTCGTTGGCGACCAGGAACCACTGCTCGTTCCACCACGTGCCCGCCCGGTCGCCGGGGTTCAGGGCCAGCGCATCGCCGGTGTCCATATCGATCCAGATCATCTGATCCGAGCCGACCGCGTAGTAGGTGAAATAACGCCCGTCGGCAGAAACGGGGCTCGGCACGCCGGCGTGGAGGTGGATCGCATCGAAGACCGACTCGGGAAGTTGCAGCGGCGCGATCGGCTCGGCCTGCGGGCTGCCGACGGTCCAACGCATCAGGCCGCCGCCGTTGTCGTCGAGCTCCACAAAGATCAAGGTCTCTCGGTCGAGCCAGTGGGGCATCAGCTGTGCGCCGCCCAGCGTGGGTTGCGGGCCGGGCGTGGTTTCGCCGGAGTCACGGTCGATGATGAAGAGCAGTGCCTGGTCCGCGATCTGGCCGTAGCCCGACACCGCGACACGCTGGTTGTCGGGGGACACCGCGGGCGTCAGCATCTTGCGTAGCCCCACCGCAAGCCGGTCGGTCTGCCCGGTGGCGACCTCGTGCAACCCGAGGGCGCAGCCGGTGCGCGGGTCGTGGCTGATGAAGACCAACGTGCTCGCATCACTTGACCACGCCGGCCAAGCCGCGTGGGCGACCGCAACATTCTGTGCGAGACCTTCCTCCTCGACACCCCGCACCCACAGCGATACCCCGCCTAATCCACGACCGCTCACCAACGCGTCAGGCAAGACCCGCGGCGATTCTGAGTCAGCATCAAGAAACGCGATCCATCGGCCGTCCGGCGAAACCCGCGGCAGTTGCAAGCCCATGTTCGGGATACCCGGCCGATCGCTCGCCACCGCCGTGACGCCGCCGGTCCACCGCCGAGCCTTCCGCTCGGGGGCGATGGCGTTGAGCCCCTCACTTTCTGCGGCTTCCAACCGCTGGGCGTTGGCCCGTTCCCACTCGGGCGGCGAGGCACAACCTCCCCACGCACCCAAGCCTGCGCCTAAGCATGCGATGGCCAACGACCGCAACAGCTTGGTTTTCATCACGCGAAGCATATCCACAGAGTTTACTCGGACTCTTCCGCGGCCTCGGCAGCTTCTGCTTCTTCCGCCGCCTCGATCGCGGCATCCGAAGCGATGCCCCGTTGCTCGGGCGTGGTGAAGCGGTCGTCTTCCTGCTCTTTATTGTTGACATCCTTGGGCACCGCCATCGCGCCGCGCACCCGTTCGAGCCATTCGCGGTTGGATTGGGTCTTTTCGTCAGCGGCGCGGCCGTCCTTCACGATGTGCGGCGTGATAAACGCGATCACTTCGCGGTTACGGACGCCGGTGTCGGTGCTGCGGAACAAACCGCCGACGAGCGGGATGTCGCCGAACAGCGGGAACTTGCGGACCTCGGCGAAGTCTTCCTGTTCGATGATGCCGCTGATGACGATGGTCTGGCCGTCTTTGAGTGTGACGTGGGTCGTCGTCGTTCGGCGGTCGAAGATGAAGTTGCCGAAGACGGTGGTGCCGTTGACGATGCGCGAGAGTTCGAGGTTGACGCGGAGGTCGATCTCGCCGTCCTGTGTGATGTGGGGGCGGGCGTGGAGGCGGGTGCCGACAGCTTCGTAGTCGAAGGTCCGGGTGATGTCGCCGTCGTTGCCGCTGCCGGTGAGGTCGCTCACGACCACGGGCACGTCCTGGCCGTCGAAGAAGTGGGCTTCCTGGTTGTCGGCGGTCATCAGTCGTGGCTCATTGATCACGCTCAGGTTCAGGTTGTTCACCAGGAGCTGAATCAGGAAGTTGAGGTTCACGTCGGCGTTGAGGATGCCGTCGCCGCTGAAGATGCCCTGGGAGTAGTCCGCGTTGATCCCGCCGCCGAAGGCTTGATCAGCCAGACGCGAGTCGTTGAAGATCCCGGGGTCCGAAGCGAAGCGGACGCCGAGCGTCGATTCGTCGTCGTGCTGGACCTCGGTGATGATCGCATGGATCACGACTTGGGACCCCGGCTTGTCGAGCTCGGCCACCAGGTCACGCAGCGGCGCGACATGGGCACGGGGCGCCATCACCATGATCGCGTTACGGCGATTAACCGGCACGATGCGGGGCTTGCCGATCAGGTTGCTGGTGGGCTGCTCGTTGATATTGGGGCGAGACTGGCTCCACCAGAAATTCATCTGCGAGGGGTCGTTCTCTCCGCCGCCCTGGTTGTTGCGGTTCTGGTTGTTATTGTTCTGGTTGTTGTTGCCGTTGTTGCCGCGGTCGCTGGCGGTCGAGGTCTGCCGGATCGAATCGCTCAAACCACGCTCGGTGCGGGTAATCGCGGCGGGGGTGCCGGGCTCGGAGAACATAGCGTTGAGCTGCTCGGCAACGTCCTCGGCGTTGGCGTGTTTCAACTCGATGATGATGGGCACGCCCGCGTCCTGTGGCTGGTCGATCTCTTTGAGCAGTTCGTCGATCACCACGTAGTTGGCGGGGTTCTTGGTCGACACGATCAACTTGTTGGAGTCCTGCATCGCGTTGAAGCTGAACTCACCAAACAGCCGGCCCACCGGGTTGCTCGTCTCGGTGGTGCGCGTACCGCTGAACCAGCTGAACGAACTGGTGGAACTCGACTTGGTGAACATCTCCTCCAGCAGTTCCTGCACTTGGACCGGGTCGCTGTACTGAAGGTCGTAGACCTTGGGTTTCACGTCGTCCAGGTCGACCGGCAGGTCCCATTGCTCCTTGATGATCTCTTCGATACGACGCATCCGGACCGGGTCGGTCATGATCGTCACCGTATTGCGCTGGGTGTCGGCGGTCACGGTCAGGTCTTTTTGCTGCGGCCGACTGTTGCCGAAGTAGTAGGTGTAGCGGCTGCCGCTGCTCTGCTCGTTATTGAAGAGCTCTTCGATCTTCGCCTTCACGTTCTCGGCCGAGTCGTGCTTGATCGCGATTTCCTTGATCAGCTGGAACTGCGACGACTCGATATCGAGCTGGTCGAGCAGCGAGCGGACCAGCGAACGGCCGCGCTGAGAGCCGTAGACCAAGATCTGCCGCGACTTGACGAACGGGATCACCCGCACGCTTGCGCGGATGTCGGCGTCCGGCATCGCGTTGATCGCCTCATTGATCTGGCCCGCGAGCTCATCGACGTCGGCGTGTTCGATGTCGAAGAGCTGATAGGGCTCGTTGCGCTCCTTGGGCTTGTCGAGTTCGATGATCCATTTCTCGATCTGGTCCATCACCGCCGGGGGCGCGGCGGCGATGATCCAGTTGCGCGAGAGGTCGGCCTGGAGCATGATCGGGGCTTCGTTACGCTCGACAAAAAGCGTGTTCGACCCGGCGTCGTTGTTGCTACGGTTTCCTCCGCCCCGGTTACGGCCGCCGCGGTTGCGGTTGTTGTTGCCCTGCGGGGAAGGCGTGGTGAAGACGGCCAGGCTCTCATCGCCAAGCGTGCCGGCGAGGATGGTGCGGACCATGGTGGCGATCTCGCTGGCGTCGCCGTTCTTCACCGTGAAGATTTTTTCGATCGTGTCGTTGGCCCGGGGGACATCGAGGCTGGCGACCAGACGCTCGATGTGGATCAGGTCGCCCGCCGCGGCGGTGACGACCAGGCGGTCCAGATTCGGGTCGGCGACCAGGAAGGCGTATTCGGGCAGCATCGGCACCACGAGGTCCTTGAGCCGAGTCACGTCGTAATGCTCGATCCGGAAAATCTTGTCGACGATGGTCGACTGGTCATCCAGCTCCGTCACCGACTGCTCGGCGGGAACAACCGGGCGGTTGATCCGGCGTATCTGGGCGATGGGCAGAAGCTCGATCTGCCGAGGCCCCTCGACCACGATGACGCCGCGCTGGCGGAGCGCATTCCCGATGAGCTCGAACGCTTCATTGAGCGGGATCTCCTTGTTGGACATGATGGTCAACCGGTTGTTGGCGACGCTCTGGTCCACCAACACGGGCTTATCGAGTTCCCGGCCATAGAAGCCAGCGATCTGGGACAGCTCGGTGTCGCGGAAGGAAACCGAAACCGTCTTAGGCTTGGGCTCTTCTTCTTCGGCTTCTTCCGAATCCCCTTCGGCTTCATCGCCCGGTTCTGCGACCGCGTTCTCCACTTCGCCGCCGTCCTCAGCAACCGGTTCGGCTTGCTCGACCGCTTCAGCTTCGACCACCTCAACCGCTTCAACGGCGTCCTGTGCAACGGCGGCAGGATTCATCAACGAGAGGCACAGCAGATAGGCGCCGATCACGAGCACGGCCCTGACGGACCGGGCAGACCAGACGTAAAGAGTGGACAAAAGATGGTGTGGCATGGTTCGAGCCTTCTGCGGAAGAGATACTGCGGGGATGGGTCGGGGCATGGTGCTCAGTTTCAAAAAAGGATTGGCCGTTTGGAATTTCTGTTTTGCGGGGTCGGGGTCGATGAGGTCAGCGTTCTCGTGGGCGGCCGCTGCGATCGCCCCGGCTACCACGCTCACCCCGTTCGCCGCGGTCGCGTTGGCGCCATGAACGATCGGGGCGGCCGCTGTTGTTGCCATTCATCTGGCCCTGAGCTTGGTTACCCGAAGAAGCAGACGAGTCCGCGGCTTCGCCGTCCCAACGCATAAGCTCGGGGCCGCGTTCGACGCCGCGGAAAATATCGATGGTGATGGTCTGCTCTTCGTGGAGCAGCTCGACCCAATTCGTTCCGATGGCGACGACGGTCGCGCCCATGGCGTTTTCGCCCAAGCCGAATGATTGCCCGCCGGGGTAGAGCACGCGGTCGCCGAGCACGCCCTGCACGTTGCGGAAGCCCTGGGGGGGCGGGGGCATGAACAGAAAACGGTCACGGATGCGTTGGGTCGCCTGGCCCGCGGGGTCGCTCGGCGTTGCCTGGGCTTGTCCGCCGCCGTGCCAGCCTCGGCCGTGACCGCCGCGTTGCGCTTGGGCGTTGTTGGGCTGCTCGATAGCGGGACGGACGCGCAGCTTCTTGGCGATGTCGTCCACGCGTTCGTCGGCGGCGTGGGTATCGGTCAGGGTGAGTAACGCGCTGGCCCCGATGATGGCCGCCACGCCCAGCGTGACGAGCCAGAGTGTGCGCGGGCCTTGTTGTGACCAGTACTGCTGGATCATGACCGCTTGCCCCCTTTCAGTGTGGGAGTGGAGACCACGAGCGTCGCCTCCCACTGCTGACGTTGACCGCGTTGCGGCATGCTGAGGTTGACCGACTCCACCACCACCGGCATGTCTGCCCGGGTGAGCTCCGCCAACATGCCCGGGATCGCGTGGGGCTCGCACATAATCTGAACCCGCAGCGACAGCAGCTCGATGTCGGGAAAGTCGCGCATTCGCCGTGTGCCCTGGACCTCGACCTGCTTGGCCTGAGCGCCACCCCGGCCGACCGCTTGCTGAACGCTGCGGGGGAAAGCCACCTGGGCTTCGTCGGGGGTGGGAAGCGATCGATTGACGCCCGGGCCGTAACGCTGCTCGAGGCGCTCGCGGATGTTGCTGCGTTTCTCCAGCTTGTCTTCGTACTGCGCTAACATCCCCGACTGCGACGCGACGGTACTGCGTGCCTCTTGCCACTGGCCAACGACCGGCGACAACCCGAACCGATACAGCACCGCGATCCCGATCAGGACCGCGCCCCAGATCAACGCTCGTCGATCTCGTTCGCTCAAGCGCCACCCCCCTTCTGGTTTGCCTTGCCGCCCTTGGACTCGGCCGAAGCCTCGGCGGAGTCTTTGGGTTTGTGCCGGGGCGGCGCGAACGGGGCGGCATACTGTTCGGCAGGTACTGCGACCAGCGTGTATTCGACCTTGTCGCGGTCCTTCGCCGCCTGGCTGCGGATGCGCACCGACGACAACGTCTTCATCTCCGAGAGTTTCGCGGCCAACTGGTTGACCTGATCCGACGAACGCCCCGTCGCCTGCACGGTGAACAGCCCGTTGCGCTCGTAACGCATCTCGTCGATCATGAACCCCTCGGTCTGATGGCTGAACTCGTCTAGGATCGCCAGGAAGCTCGGGCCCGTGGTTTCCAGGAAGCGGGCCACGCTCAGGTCCGTGTTGAGTTCTTTCAATTTGCTGGCATCAAGCTCCGCCTCGTCCACCGCCCGCGTGATCCGCTCGGCCCGCTTGAAATCGGACACCACCAGCAGCGTCACCGCCGCCAGCAACGCGACGATCGCCACCGCCCAGCGGCGGGGTGTGGGACGGTCGCCGGCATGGGTATCGCCCCGGCCCTGATCCTCGGCGAGATTAATCGCCTGCTCGGGGTGCAACGCCGCGATCGCCGTGCCCACCGCAACGAGGCGATCGAACGTCGCTTCGCCGAGGCCTTGAAGGTCCAACAACCCGTCCACCCGGCGGTAGGTCACCTCGATCTTCGACTCGAACACCGAAACGACCTCCGAAGAAACCACGCCGGGGCCGATCAGCGTGAACGTACTCGTCGCTGCGGACGATTCTCCCGAATCGTTATCGAAAGAGCGGGCGATCAGTTCAGCGACCTGTTCCACAGAGCTGTCGCGTTCGAGCTCCGCCGTGTCGAGCCCGATGAGATGACCATCCCGGTAGCGGATCAGGTGGACATGTCGGGCGTTCCACGCGACCACCGAAAGCGATTGCCGGTCACGGTCACCCGCAGCACTGGAGAACAACTCATGCAAAGCCAGCTCTGGCGTGGTGATCAGGCCAAGGTCTGGCTCGTCATCCGAATGGTCGTGAGCTTCCAAACGACGCCGGGCCACGGTGTACACCAGCGCGGGCTCTGCCTCGGCGGTGCGCTGCCAGCCCCAGCGCACGTGGTCGGCCTGCCCGGGGATCATGACCTCAAGTTGGGACGCGATGAGTTTTTCGGTCGTCGCGTCGTCGGCCGGCGGGAGGTCCAACCGATGCAACACGCCCAACACACCCTCTAGGGCTACGCCTTGGCGGAGCAACTTATCGTCGGCATCCACGTCGGTGCCGCAAGCGATGACCTGCAGGTGTTCGTCTTCCCGCTTCACGTGGGCGGCGGTCGATCCCGCAGGGGTTCGATAGACACCGAGGCCAGCGAGAGATTTAGGGGGTCGTCGGAATTTCAAGGTTGACGCCAATCAAGAATCACGGGTTGGTTCCCGCCGCGGTCGACAATGACCGCGACGGTGTGCGAGGTGCCCGAAGGGGCGCGCCCCTCGCTGACGATGCGGAAAACGTTGGATCGCACGGTGACGAAATCGGCAACGCGTTCGAACTGCCGCCGCCGAAGCACGTTGTTGCGGTAGAGCTGGCCGATGCCGGTGAGCGTCCCCTGGGCGGTGCGGAAATCAACAATCGCCTCGGCCATGCTCGGGTTCATGCCCGGGATGGTCTCGAGCACCTCACGCGACGCGGTGTTTACGTTGATCTTGCCTGGCAGGCGCTCGTCTTCTTCGAGCGTGAGGTACTCCCAGTTGTCGGCCAACCATTCGATGGTGACCTCGTCGATCTGCCGCTCGTCTTCGATGCTGCCTTCCCCGCGCGTCCCCACGATGTCGAACAAGCTGTCGGCGTTGCGTGCGCTGTCCACGACCTCTTGGGCGAGTTCACGGGTGAAGTTCAGCTCTTCGATCAGTTCCGCGGGGTTGGTGTTTTTCAGGTCGATCCGCGGCGTGCCCAGCGGGTTGACGTTGAGCTCGTAGGAATAGGCGGACGTATAGCCCGCCAGGCCGAGCTCGAGTTGACGGTCAGGTGTGTCCTCCGGCCAGGACTGGTCGGCGTCGTTCTCGGCGCGGTCGAGCACGCCGTCGAGGTCGCCGTCTTCGCCGAAGAAGTGCTCGGGATCGATGCCTTTGACCAGCAGCATTTCGCGGTGCGTGCGGAAGGCGCCGTTGCGGATGAGGTACGGGAAATCGAGCTGGCTGTAGTACCCGCGTTCCGCTCCGCCGGGGCGCGCGGCCTCGTTGTTGTCGAGCCAGTCGAGGATAGCGTCGGCCTGGGCGAACTCGATCTCGGGCAGGCGGCGGAGCTGCCGGGGACGCTCGGCGTTGATTGAAACGCGAGACGACTCGTCGTCCAGGCCAAAGCGTGGGGCCGCGGCGTCCTCGGTGTTCTCGAAGGCGGGCCCGGTCACGGTGAACGAGAAGCCGGCGGCCAGCGAAACGCTGTCGAACAAGCCCGGGTCGTCGTACCACACGTCGATCTGCCCGTCGTACGCGATCGCGTCATCCGCCAACACCGCAAGCGCCTGCTCGACCCCGGCCCGGGCCATCCACTCCGCCTGCACCCGCTCGACCTCGCCATAACCCAGCGACGCCGAGACGCGTGCGGAGCGCGACAAGCCCAGCACCAGCAGGCCGACGATCATTAGCAGCCACAGAACCAACACGAGGATCGCACCCGGCCGGACTTGAACATGCGCTGGGGTTCGCTTCATCGGAACCCTCCGTTCCCATTGCCCGAACCCGAGCCGCCGCCGTTTGCCCCGCCGCCCTGCCCGGGCTGCGGCATCATCGGGAAATAGATCAGCCGGCGGTACGGCCGCATCGTGCCCGCCTCGTCGTTGAGCGTGACCCCCACCGTCACCCGAAGCGCCATCGGCGAGCTGCCGAGGAATTCTGGCCAGTCCGGAAGCCACTGCTGGCCGTCGAAGTACTCGAAGTCCAGTCCGCCGATGCCGCGGGCAACCAGTTCGATCACGCCGCCCTCGTCCGGCTCTTCGTTTCGCGTCGGGTCGGTGCGTCGCAGCAGTGCCGGGTAGGGTTCGCCGTCCTGCGGCTCCAGGTAAAACTCGATCTCGTGCACGTCCGACTCCGGCTCGCCCGGCCGGATCACGCGGTTGCTCACCGCAAAGAACCGGATGCTGTCGGCGGGTCGGCCGTCAACCTCGTCGTCGATGCCGACAAAGACCCGGTCGTCGTCCCCCGTGTTGCGGAACTGCTGGGTCAGGGCGGTGGCGATCGTGCGGATCGCTGCGTCGGCCTCGGCGTGGTGCCGGGCGAGTTGGTCTACCTTGCCCCGGGCCTGGCTGACCTGATACGTCAGCGTCGCGCCCGCCGCGAGCACGATGCCCACCAGACTCGCCGCAACCAGCAGCTCGATGAGCGTGAAACCAGACGATCGATGAAAAGCGGGAGAACGCATCAGAGGTCCTCCCATCGGGCGACCACAAGACGTCGGCCCACCGGGTCGTGGATCTGTGTGTGTCCCTCGACGCGGGCTGGCCGGCCGTCGGCACCGGTGTAGCTGATCACGACCGAGACGAGATAGAGGTCGGGGTACAACGCGTCGTTGTCGAGCGAGAGCGACCAGTTGAAACGGTCGTCGAGGGCGCCCTGCACCGGGCCTTCCGAGGCGAGCCGGGCCGGGCCGATCATGTCGATGCGGTTGAAGACGGTGTCGAGCCACTCGGCGGCCTTGCGGTGGTCCTGAGCTCGCAACGCGGCGCGGCTGCTCTGGGCCGTGGTCCCCGCAAGCGCGGCGGCGAAGAGCGCCAGGATCACCCCGGCGATCAGGCTCTCGACGATGGTGAAACCGCGGCTGCGGGATGTCGCGTGCTTACGCATCGAGGTCCTCCCGCAGGCTGGGCATGGTTTCGACGCGTTCGGGGACCGATTCGATACGCCCGGTCATCGGCTCAATGATGATGGACCGCACCGACTGCTCGTCGCCGATGTGGATCACCGCCCCGTCCGCCGAGCCGTCGGCGTAGAAGCTCAGCGCAATCTCGCCGGTGAACACTTCAAACTCACCGACGTCGCGCAGCACATCCAGCAGCTTCACGCCTTCGGGCAACACCACGGGCTTCACCGCCCCGCCCTCGACACGGCTGTAGGTCTCCGGCTCGTCGAGGTCGGTCGTGGCGAGTTCGAGGTGGTAGCTCGATCGGCCGTCGTGCTCGGGGTCTTCGGGCAACATCACCAGCCGGAGCGTGCGCTGCTTCACCACCGCCATGCGCTGCACATACCGCGCGGTGTCGTAGAGCCGCTGGGTCTCCGAACGCAGCGTCGCCTTGTCACGCGAGCCCATGAGCGACGGCAGCATCATCGCGGAGAGGACCGCGATGATCGCCACAGCGACCATGATCTCGATGAGGGTGAAGGCTCGGCGATGCATAGAAATCGTCACACCAGAAAACCCGCCCACCGGCGACACGCCGGGGCGGAAAGAAAAACGTTGGCCCGATTAATAGTTCGTAATATCCGCGTTCTCGCCCTCGCCGCCCTCTTGGCCGTCGGCCCCGGTGCTGAGCAGGTCGAACGTCCAGTTGTTGCCGGGGTAGCGGTAGAGGAACGGGTTGCCCCACGGGTCGATGAGGTCTTTCTGCTTGATCGACGGCGGCGAAGCACCCTCGACATCCGCGGGTGGGCTGGCGAGTTCCTCCAGGGTGTCGGGGAAGCGGCCGTAGTCCTGCTGGAAGAGTTGGATGGCGGTTTCAAGCGAGCCGACCTGCTGCTTGGCGACCGAGCGCTTGGCCTTGCCCGCGCGGTCGAAGAGGTTAGGCACGATGAGCGCGGCGATGACGCCGATGACGATCACCACCACCATGATTTCGATAAGGGTGAAGCCGGAAGTTCGAGAAATACGTTTCATGGATTGCACTTTCAAAGACTCCAAACACCACGGCGTGAGGCCGTGCAAAAAAGGTACAAATGAATCAAGGCGCCTCGCCCAGGTCCATGCCCATGATGGGCAGCAGGGCCGCGGCAAGGATGAAGGCAACAAACACCGCCAACACCAGGATGAACAACACCGGCACGATGGTCATGACGCGCTGCAAAGCCGCGTTGGTTTCTTTGTCGTACGTGTCGGCTGTGTCCATCAACAACTCATCGAGCCGGCCGGTGCGTTCGCCCATCGCGATGACTTGAATCAGCAGCGAGGGGAACTGTCCGGTGTCGCGCAGCTCGTCGGCGATCGACGAGCCGCGCACGATGCCGTCGGCGGCGGTGTCGATATCGCGGGCCAGGGCTTCGTTCCCCAACGTGTCGCGGACGATCCGCATCGATTCGACGATCGGGATGTTCGCCGCCGCGAGGGTGCCCAGCGTCCGGGCGAACCGCGACACGGAAACCCGCCGGATCGCGGTCCCGATGAACGGCAGCTTGAGCTTGAAACGGTCCATCGCCAAAACACCGTCCGGCGTCCGGCTCCAACGCCACCACAAGCCCAGCGCCACGGCCATGATCACCATCGCGCCGATCCCCATCGGCGAACGGACCCAATCGGTCATACCCATCAGGATCACCGTCGGCAGCGGCAGGTCGCTCCCGGATTCACCCACCACCGTCATGATCCGCGGCAGGATGAACAGCATGATCACCAGGATGGAGATAAACCCGAGCCCCAAGACCATCAGCGGATAGATCGCCGCCGACCGCAGCTTCTCACGCAACTCGAGGTCGCGCTCAGCGAACGCGGTGAGCGAAGTCATCACGGTGTCCAACGCCCCGGCTGCTTCGCCGGCTCGGGTCATGCTCACCTGCATCGTCGAAAACGCTTCGGGGTGACTCGCCTCGGCATCGGACAACGAATCGCCCGACGTGACCCGCTCGATCAGGTCCGCCACCAAAGCTTTCACCGCCGGGCTGTCGGCCTGGTCGGCAACGACTTCGAGCGCGTTGACCAGCGTCAGCCCCGCGGACAACCCAACGGAAAGTTGACGCAGCAACGTGAGACGTTGGCGAGGCGACACTTTACGGGCATTCCAACGGATGGAAGCGCCTTGGTCCTCGGCGGAATCACGCGAAGCAGGCGAAGCACCGCGGCGTTTGGCCCGTCCAGCGCTTTCCTCCATGTCGGTGACAAACGTGTCGCGCTCGCCCAAGAGCGCAACGGCGGCCGCGCGGTCGGCGGCGGAGACCACTCCGGCGACCGACTTGCCCGTGCGATCCAACGCTTTGTATGCGAAATCCGGCAACCCTAAACCACTTTCCCCGTGCGACGGGTTAAACATCCTGGGTGACACGTAACACTTCCGCCAACGTCGTCTGGCCCGCCGCGGCCTTGCGGTAGCCGTCTTCCCACATCGGGACGTGACGCTCGCCCAGCACCTGAATCAACTTCGACGTCGTCGCCCGGCCCGCGATCGCGTCGCGCAACTCGTCGTCCACCGTGACCACCTCAAAGATGCCCATCCGCCCCGCGAAGCCCGTGTTGCGACATTCCCGGCAGCCCGCGCCTTCGTAGAACGTCGCGTGCTCTTCCAGGCGGTGGCCGAGGCGACGCACGATGGTTTCGCTGGGTTGGGCTGGTTGTTTGCAGTGCTGACAGACCCGGCGGACCAGGCGCTGCGCCATCACGCCGCGCAGCGACGAGGCGATCAGGAAAGGCTCGATGCCCATGTCCATGAGGCGAGCGACGGCACCCACCGCGTCGTTGGTGTGGAGCGTGGAGAAAACCAGGTGGCCGGTGAGGGCCGAGCGGATGGCGATGTCGGCGGTCTCGGCGTCGCGGATCTCGCCGACCATGATGACGTCGGGGTCTTGCCGAAGGATCGCTCGCAGGCCGTCGGCAAACGTCAGCCCGCGTTTCGGATTGACCGGGATCTGATTAACGCCGTCGAGGCGGTACTCGACCGGGTCTTCGATGGTCAGGATTTTCAACTCGGGTCGGAAGAGGTGCGTCAGCGCCGCGTAGAGCGTGGTCGATTTACCGCTGCCGGTCGGACCGGTGACTAGGACGATGCCGTGGGGCGATTCGAGTTCTTTCTTGAAGTCGGACAGCTGCGGCTCGGGCATGCCCAGGTTGTCCAGGCCGATGAGCGCGGTCGCGCGGTCGAGGATCCGTAGCACGACCGACTCGCCGTAGACCGTCGGCACGGTGGCGACACGAAGATCGACCGGGCCGCGCGCGGTGGGCAGATCGATGTGGCCGTCCTGCGGGACGAAGCGCTCGGCGATATTCATCCCGCCCATGATCTTGATGCGGGAGGTGATCGCGGGCTGCAGGTGTTTGGGCGGCGGGCTCATCTCGTGGAGCATGCCGTCGATGCGGTACTTGACCTTGAGCGTCTTCTCGAAGGGCTCGATGTGGATGTCGCTGGCGCGAGCTTCCACAGCCTCGTGGATCATGAGGTTCACCAGGTTGACCACGGTGGGCTCGCGGGCCAGGGCCTGGAGGTGCGACGCGAGGTCGACGGGCGATTCGTCTTCGAGGTCGATCTCACTGGCGGCTTCGGACTCGCCGTTGAGGTCGGCGATCATCCGGCTGACGTTCGAGCCGTAGTGCTTGCCGATCGCGTCCCCCACCGCGTCGGCCGGGGCAAACAGGCGCTCGACCGCTCCGCCGGTGAACATCTTGACGACATCGCAGGCGGTGCCGTCGAACGGGTCGGCCATCGCCACGTGCAAACGCCCGTCGGTGAACCCCAACGGCAACACGCGGTGCTTCAACGCCACCTCGGCGGGCAACAACTCCAACGCCTCGGCCTCGGGCACCGCCTCGGCCAGGTCGATCGGCGCGATGCCCTGTTGCCGACAGAGCGCCGAGCACACCGCCTCGGCCGTGGCCTGCCCCGATGCGATCAACAGTTCGCCCAGTCGCCCGCCGGAGCGCGTCTGGGCCTCGAGTGCGGCGTCGAGTTGTTGGGGGGTGATCACTCCGGCTTCGATCAGCAATTCCCCCAGCTTGTGCGCCAGGGGACCGGATCGCCGGGGCTCGGAGAGAGAGTGAAGCAAAATGACCACGCTTGTATGTGAGAAGACACTGCTTGAAAACGAAAAGTCAGCCAACAAAGGGTAACGGATTCATTGCCCCCGGATAAGACGTTTGTAAGCAAAAAAAGTTTCACCCCCGGGAATCTCAGATTTGCGAATCCCGAAGAAAATGGGCGAGATGATCAAATCCGGGGCAGCCCGGGCTCACGGGTCACCGGCAGTCGGCACAGCGCCCGTACAAAATCACTTCGTGTCCCGTTAATTCGCAGCCCTCGGGAACCATCGGCCGCAGCTTCGAGGGCGGGGTGGGGCAGCCGTCGATCTCAAACACCGCGTTACATTCCGTACATTCGAAGTGGTGGTGGTGTTTCTTGCCCGCGGGCTCGTAGCGGGTCGGCCCGTTGGGCAGCTCGACCGGCGTCAGCCAACCTTCCTCGGCCCCCACCTTGACCGCGCGGTAGACCGTCGCGATCCCCAGCCCGGGCAGATCGGCCTGGGCCAGGTCGAGGATCTCCTGCGGAGTCAGCGGCCGGTCGGCGGCTTCGATGGCTTCACGGACAGCAGCGCGTTGGTTGGTTTGACGAGGAGGCATGTCGTATCACGCTAGACGTATTCAAGCCCACGATCAACCCCCCTGGGTTTCATCGCTTTCTTCATTTTCTCCGCTTTCTTCACCCTCACCCGCCTCGGGCTTCTGCTTGGTCTCGACGGGCAACACCTCCAGATGGATGAGCACCGCCATGAGCAGCGCCGTCTGCTGGTTGTCCCAATTGCTGCCCGACCAGTTATACAACGCCGGGGTTTGGCGGTTGTCGCCCCTGTAGAGCTGGCTCCCGCCGATGGTGTAGAGCACCTTGCGTCGGTCGTCCGGGCCGAAGATCTTGCCGTTGCTCACGGTGAAGATCCGGTTGTTGTCCGCGTCCACCACCGCGTTCTCCCGGATACGCACCACAAAATCGCCGCTCCGCTCGCGCCCCTTGCGGACCAGGCCGCTGCGGAAGTTGTAGAGAATCGCGTCCTCCGCTTTGCGTTCCCCTTTGTAGATCAGGCCCTTGTCGATGAAGATCACGACGGGCGAACGCTTGCTGTTGCCCTCTCGGATCTTGAGGTTGCCGTCTGCCGGGAGGAAGTCTTTGGCTAGCGCGACGCCGGGCAGCAGCATAGCCGCCAGAACGAGCACAGCCAGGGAAGCGGATCGGGACGCCGAAAAACGGGGGACGCGGTGAAACATGCGGAAACTCCTTTCACCTATCGTAAACGAGCCGACCGCTTTGGTGAATACCGCCCCGGGATTGGCGGGCTCGCGGTCGGCTGGGGAGGCGCATAAAAAAAGCGCCGAGGGCAGCGAGCCCTCGGCACTCTGATGGAAATCAACGCTTGCGTCGACGCAGGGCCACCCCTCCGAGGCCCGCGACGATCAACAAGCTGTTGGGTTCGGGAACGATCATCAGCCCCTGGCTGAGTGCGGCCGAGGCCCCGAAATTGTCCTGCCAGACGGTGTAGTCCGCCGCATCGACCACGCCGTTGCCGTTGCCGTCGGCGTCGAGCAGAGTGGTCGACCCGAAGCTGTCCTGCCAGACGGTGTAGTCGGCGGCGTCGACGACGCCGTTGCCGTTGTAGTCGCCCAGCAGGACGTCTCCCCCGATCAACTCACTGGTGAGCCAGTCGACCGCGGCGGCCTCGGCGAGCGGGTCGGCGTCGTTGTTGAACACGATGTAGATCGGCTCGGCATTCTCGGGGTCGGTCAGCGGGTCGTGGCTGTCACCGCCGATGGAGAACTCGAAGCTCACCAGATACAAGCCCTCGGGCGGGGCACCGCCGCCGACGTTGATCGATTGGTAGCCGTCACCCGTGACGCCCCAGGCCAGGTGCTTGTGCACGACGCCCAGCGAATTCGAGGTCTGGATGAACACGTAGGGCAGCGTGGTATCCGAGCCGTCGGCGATTTCTTCCCGGTTGCCGTTGTTGAAACGGGCGAACTCCACGCCGCTGGGCGGGGCACCGAAATCGACATCGTCGAGATAGTTCCCGTTCGAGCCGTCGTCCAGCCCATCCCAGTACCACAGGTTCCGGCTGGACGCACCCGTGGGGAGCGTGAACGGCACGGTGCGGTAGTACAGGTCTTCGTTGGCGGGCAGGCTGAAGTCCGGCGTCGAGTTGAAACCCGGGTCGTCGCCCGCGCGGAGGTTGGTGAAACCGTCCAGGTCCAATTCACGAGAGAAAACGCGCGTGTCCGGGCTCTCGACGCCGCCGTCGGGAGTGCCGCCGGCATCGAAGTCCGACCCGCCGGTGGCGAGCTTGCCGTCTTGCTCGTAGATGAGGATGTCAACGTGAGGCACTTGGGCCGACGCTGCGGTGGTCACACCGAGCAACACGAGGGCGGGCCAGGAAAACAAACGGTTCATCACATCACTCCGGGGCGAAGTTCCAGGTAAAGCCTCCGGCCACGTTTCCGCGGCCGGAGGCGGGTTATTCAAAGCTCAAGCCTCAGGCGCGACGGCGACGGCCGAGTGCCACCAGGCCGCCACCCAGAACCAGCGCCAGCGAGGCGGGCTCGGGTACCGCGGCGGTGAGGTCGCCTGCGCTGACAAAGTCCGCAGCCACTTCGTGCAGTTCTTCGTCGAGGCCGTAGTTCAGCACGAAAAAGAGCGGGTCCGAAGTCGGGCCGCCGGAGCCGGCTTCGAGCTCCAGGCTGATGAGGTAGATACCGGCTTGAGCGGTGGCATCGGGCTCATCGATGAAGACGTCGAAGTGGCCGTGACCAACACCGTTGGAGTCGCTGGTCCAGATGGTGAAGCCGGTGGTGCCGGGCAGGGTGCTGTCGCCGTTGAGATCGACCGAGATCAACTCGTTGGTCAGGATGACGGTGTCGGGCGTCGCGACGAAGTTGCCGCCCAGCGTGCCGTCCCAGTACGCGGCGTCGAGGTTGAGGCCGGGCAGCAGGAGGGAATTGAAGTTCAGCGCGGTGTTGGCCGGGAAGGCGAAATCGATGGTGCCATCGGAAACGATGGTGCTCGATCCATCGGTCGCGAAACCGGGCTCGTCGCCGCCGGGCATGCCTTCGGCTTCGTAGTTGGCTCCCAGCTCGCCCTCATAGACGGTGAACGGCCCCGCCTCAGCGGTGCCTTCGGCAAAAACGTAGCCGCCGGTGAGCAGCACGCCGTTGTCCACGTAGGGCATGATGTCCGAGTGCGCTTCTTCTTCGGCGTTCGCGCTGCCCGCGAACAGCCCCGCCGTGGCCAGTCCGGCCGTCAATGACACGATGAGTTGTTTTTTACTGAACATGCTTCCAATCTCCTGTAAGAACTAAATTTCGCTGCCCCCACTTAGTTGGCAACCTCTGGATCAAAGTTGTTTTCCGTCGCGTCGAAATACACTTCGCTGAACTCGGCGGTCACCGCGTGGCCGTCGAGAAAGCCCCAGTTGGACTTGGACTCCGCCGCCGCGGGCGGCCCGCCGTGAGCGTCGATCTGGACCTGTTGTGCCGCGAGCTGCGGCGCCCCGGCCGCGCCGAAGAACCCCCAGCTCTCGACGTGCGGGTGGTCTGCTCCCGCGTACGCCCCTTCGTAAGCCATGATCAAAAAGTGAACGTTGGCCGAAGGATTGGGCACCTGGATGAGGCGCTTATAGGGCGGCCCGGTGCCGTTGGGATTGAAACCCGAGCCGATGTCCACCAAATAGTTGTTGATGCCGTAGCTGGTGACCCGCCGCTGGTTAATCGGAGCGCCCGTGATCGGCTGGCCGTCGGGCGCAGGGCCCCAGTGCGGGCTCTCGTCCACCGGCGAACGGTGGAGCAATGCTGACCCGTAATAATCCTCAAGCGTCTCGAGCCACGGCACGATCGGGGTTCCGTCCGGGTTGTAGTGGACGATGCCGCTGTGCGAGAGATTCGCCTGAATGAAGTAGCCGTCGTTGTCGGTCATGTAGGTCCAGTGGGCGACCTGCATGTTCCTGACGTTGACCAGGCATTTCATCGTTTTCGCGGTACGCCGGGCGCTGCCGAGGGCGGGCAGGAGGATACCCACCATCAATGCGATGATTGAGATCACAACCAGCAACTCGATGAGCGTGAAACCGGGTTGTCGCGACTTAAAATCCGGCACAACCCGTCATGATAACAAGTTATCACTATCAATCAAGACGGCTCAACCACTGGAGGGCTCGCGGCAGTCCGCACACCGGCCGTAAAGGAAGATTTCGTGGTCGGTCAGCTCGGCGCCTTTCGGCACGAGGCTGTTCATCGGGCCGGGGCAGCCCTCGACGCCGAACACGGCGTGGCAGTCGGTGCACTCGAAATGGTGGTGGTGGGCCTTGCCCGCGGGTTCGTAGCGGGTCGGGCCGTGAGGCATCTCGACCGGGACCAGCCAGCCCTGCTCCGTGCCCGCCTTGACCGCACGGTAAACCGTGGCGATGCCGAGGGTTGGCTGCTTGACGTGGGCCAGCTTGAGGATTTCCTGCGGGCTCAGCGGACGGTCGGCCGTTTCAATGACCTGACGAACAACATGACGCTGGTTGGCGGTACGGGGACACATCTAGTCACAAGTTATTGATAATCGATTCGCAATTCAAGGGGTGGTTCCCCTTGCCCTCTGAACCTCTCGATTCCGCGGAAACAGGCCCGAGATTGCCCGCGTATACACGTTGGCGCAACTCCGTCGCCCGACTAAGGTTGAAGCATGGCCCAAAGCCCACCCCCCACTTCCGGCACCCCCTCCCCCCCGGCCTCGACGCCCCCCGCCCCCGCCAACCGCGGACGGCGCACCTGGGCCTGGTTGTTCGGCCTCCTGCCGATCGCGCTGGTCGTCGGCGTCATCGCGGGCTACCTCGCGTGGGGCCCGGACGATCCGACCCGGGCCGACCCGAACGGCTCGGGCAGCGATCCCACCGCCTCGCCCGCCCCGCTCACCCTGCAGATCGGACGGGACTACTACGTCTTTGTGAAGACCATCGAGCTCTACCCCCGCCAGCCCGGCAACAAGACCTGGGACAAGCTCGACAAGTCGGCCCCCGACATCCGCTACAGCCTTACCTGGAACGGCCACACCGGCTACACCAGCGACACCCGCGAGAACACCCTCATCGGCCTGTGGGACCCCATCACCATCGACGTCGCCGAGGCCCTGCCCATGCTCGGCGAAGGCAAGCTCGAGCTCCGCTCCACCCTCAACCAGGGCGCGATCATCAACGCCACCGACGACCAGACCCTCACCATCGACGTCTGGGACGAAGACCCCACCGGCCTGGGCAAAGACGAGGCGGGCCAGGTCGTCATCAACGTCGCCGACCTCCTGCAGGGCGACCAGACCCTGACCTTTGAAGAAACCGAAACCAACGCGATCAAGCGCATCGTCATCGGCACCACCGACACCGCCCAGCCGCTGCAGAGTTTGATCGAAGCGTTATCCAGTCCCAACAGCCCATGAGTACCGCAGACACCCCTGTCAAACCCAAGGGCAAACGCATGACCGCGACGCGTCTGGCGATCGTGGCGAATCTGCTGATGCTCAGCGCGATCGGGTTGGGTCTCGGGCTGATCGGGCCGTGCATGACGATCATTCCGAGCGCGGGCGAAGACCTGGATGTGTGGGTGCGTCTGTTCGAGCCCGACGACCTCGAGCCGCGCACCTACTCGATCCTCGGCGGCATCGACACGATGCGCCACTCCTCCGAGCGCGGCAGCACGCTTGTCGCCGCACTGCTCTTCGCCTTCTCGGTGGTCTTCCCCGCCCTCAAGCTGGCTGTCATGGCGTGGGGCGCCGCGGCCCTGCGCCTCGGCGTCCGCCCGCACGTCGCAGTGAAACTGACGTCTCACCTCGGCAAGTTCTCCATGCTCGACGTCATGGTGCTGGGCCTGCTCGTATTGGCGATCAAGGGCCTGCCCGGCGACACGGAACTGCACCTGCGCTGGGCGATCTGGGCGTTTGCCGTGTCGATCCTGCTGAGCATGGCCGCGTCGATCGCGCTGCATAAGGTCCGCCCGTATCGGGCGGAAGTGATGAGTGATCAGTGAACAGTGATGAGTCAAAATAACTGCGACGCCACGCGTCGCGGAAAGCTTCGGGCGCATGAAAACGGCCGTAGCTGCGATGCATCACAGCTGCGGCCGTCGCGCGTAAGCTCTGGCGTTTACTTCAACTTGAGTTCGATCGGGTGCAGCCGCGGGGGCATCTCGGCGCGGAACGCGTCGTGCTCGGCGTTGAGTTCCTGGAAGAGCTCGGGATGCTTCTTGGCGAGGTTATTTTTCTCGGCGATGTCTTCTTTAAGGTTGTAAAGCTCTCGGCGGTCGCCGTAGGCAACGAGCTTCCAATCGCCCTTACGCATCGAGCCGGTGTCGTTCCAGAACCATTGCAGGGTGCGGTCGGAAAGGCCGGTCTTTTCACCGTCGAGGTAAGGCATGAGATTCTTGCCTTCGATCATGGCTTCTTTGGGCAGCTCTGCCCCGGCGATCGAGCAGAACGTCGGGTACAGGTCCAGGGTGCTGACCGGCTCCTCGAACACCCGCCCCGCTTCGAACTTCGCGGGCCAGCGCATCATGAACGGCACGCGGATGCCGCCTTCGTAGAACGATCCCTTGTGGGCACGCAGCGGGCCCGAGCTACCCAACAACACCTCGGGCCAGTCTTCGGGCCACTTCACGCGGTAGGCAAACGAAGCGCCGTTGTCGCTGCTGAACACCACCAGCGTGTTGTCGGCAATCTCCATGCGATCCAGCGCATCAAGCACCCGGCCGACGTTCTCGTCCATCGAGATCATCATCGCGCCGTAGAGCTGACGGGCTTCGCCTTCGAGGTGAGCGACGCGCGGCTTGTACGCTTCCTTCGCCTGCATCGGGCTGTGCACCGCGTTGAACGCGAGGTACAGGAAGAACGGCTTGTCGGCGTGACGCTCGATGAAGTCCACCGCCTGCCGGCCCATGCGGTCGGTCACGTATTCGTCACCCACACGCTTCGGGCCCCAGTAGATGTCTTTGTGTCCGCCCACCGCTTTGGGTTCGTCGACGCCGTCGTAGTGCCCGTTCTCATCCGGCCAAAAGTCGTTGCTGAAGTGTACGACCGACATCGTCTCGTCGAACGGCGTGTTGGGGTAGCACGGCAGGTTGTACTTGCCGATCAGCCCGGTGGTGTAGCCCGCCTCGCTCAGCGGGATCGGCATCATGGGCTGCGTGTCGGGGACGCGGTTGTTGTCGAGCGTTTCGTTGGGGAACTGCGGGAGCTTGCTGTAGGCATCGGTGTTGAACTGGACCCCGAAGCGTTGTTGGTAAGCGCCATACAACAAGCCGTATCGGCTCGGACCGCAGCCGGGCGCGGTGACGTAGCCCTCGGTAAAGCGGATGCCTTCGTGGGCGATGCGGTCGATGTTGGGGACGGGCACAAGATTCGTGTCGCCGTAAGCACCCGAGCAGCCGTAGCCCATGTCGTCGACGAAGATGAGGATGATGTTGGGCTTGGACGTATCGCCCGCCACAGCCGAGACGCTCGGCGTCAGCGTGGCCAAGCAAGCCGTGAGTGTGAACAAGAAGCGAGTCAGCATGGGGGATCCTTGGTACGGTTTGAGGCAGCGATTAATCGTTCGCAATCAGATTCGTCTGCAGCACCGCGCTGGCGACCTTGCCGCCGCTGTCGGGAAAGACGAGTTTCACGGTGGTGTTCTCGGCGAGGGCTTCGACGGGCACGGGCACTTCGATCATGCCGAAGAAGCGCGGCCGACCTTCCTGCACGCTGCCGGCCCAGTCGGTGGGAACTTGGACTTCGGTGCCGTTGACCCAAGCCTTGGGTTGCAGCGAGGCACCGGGGACTCGGCCGATGCTCAGGCGGAGCGCCGCGGTGCCCTCGCCGGTCGGCACGTTCTTGTAAGTGAACTCGAGGGGTTGATCGGCTTCGATCTCTTCGAGGTAGTTCTCGGCGTACACCCGCGTTTCTTCGACGGTCTGTGTCGCGGGGAACGTCTCACGCAGATCGATGATGACCGCGGCCGCCTCGGTGGCGCTGATGGTGACTTCTTCCGGCAGGCCGAAGAGCACTTGTTCCGTGAGCATGGGCGCATCGTCACGCGAGCCAAGTGAGCGCAGGCTGACCTTGGCGATGTCCAGGTCGCCCAAGCCCTGAATTTTCACGGTCCGCGGCTCGCTGTCCATGTTGTGGATCATGAGCGTGTGCCGCAGGCCGTCCGCAAAGTAGTGCGTGCGGATGTCGGGGTCGTCGGCAAAGGCCACCCGCCGCTCGCCCTCGACGCCCTTCCAGAAGCGGTAGAACAGATCGATCCCGGTGGTGACATAGTTGTCGCCCGTCCAACGCCACAGCAAGAAGTCCGACGGCGGATCGACCGGGCCACGCTCGGCATCGCCGTATTTCCACGACCCCACGCCGAGGATGAACGGCACGGTCTTGAGCAGCCGGTCGGGGTGCTCGAGGTACATCATGAGCATGCCATTGAACGAGCCCTGCAGCGCAAGCTCACGCCGAAGACGGTCGGGCCAGGCCTTGTCCACGTCGTTCTGAATCAGCCGGCCGTACTCGGTGATCGTCTGCGGTTTGGCGACGCCCCACTTGATGTAGCTGTAGCTGTCGATGAGGTCCATGATCGCCACGACGTTGCTGCCGGTGCGCTCGGCGTGGGTGCCCTTGACGTTGACCCCGTCGTAGAGGTGGGTGGAGAAGAAGTCCATCTCTTCGCCCGCAATATCCATGAAGGTCTTCTGCCAGCTGTTCCAGTGCTCGAAGTTGCGGCCCTCGACCTCGGCCCACGCGGCGGAGTAACCGCCGATGAGGATGTCGTCGTTGGGCAGCAGTTCGCGGATCCGCCGAGCGGTCACGACGTGGTGACGCGAGATCTCTTCGGCGGTGGTGTTCATCTGCTTGGCTTTGACGAACGGCTCGTTGAAGACCTCGTAGTAATTCGGACGGGTTTCGTCGGTGAAGAAGTATTTGAGGAACTGCGCACAAAACTCGGCCGTGGCCTCGGCGGTGGTCGGGCCGAACGGGGCATAGTCGTTGCCAGGCCGACCCATCACCCACTTGGGGTGGGTGCAGAACACGACCTCGCGCATCGACTCGGGGCGGTAACGCTCGGGGTTGGCGGCGTATTCGGCGCGGTGGGCCTCGCCCGCCTGACGGATGTGCTCGACGTCGGGCATGAGCGGGTTGTCGGGATCCGCCGGGGTGGACTTGATGTACTGCGATTGTGATCCGCCGTCGCGGCCGTAGTGGGCCTCGAGCTCGTCTTCGATGTAGCGGAGCATCTCGTCGGACATGTCGATCTCGCCGGGCGTGGCGTGGATCGTGATGTACTTCTCGCGCTCGAGCGTGGTGATGCCGCCGATGGACCGCACCGTGGCGGGGTCGACGGTGAGCGTGACGGGCTCAGTCGAGGCTGGGGTGGCGAAACACGCCGACAGCAAAAGGCCGGACAGGATCGATTTCATGTTTGGATTTCCGAAGAGGGTTATTTCATCAGTTGCGGGTGCGGGTGCAGCACCGGCGGCATGCTGGCACGGAACGCGTCGTAGTCGCTCGTCATTTCTTTGAAGATGTCGGGGTGCTTCTTGGACAGGTCGGTGGTTTCGCCGATGTCGTCGTGGAGGTTGAAGAGCTCGCGTTGCTCGCCGTAGGACACCATCTTCCACGGGCCGCGGCGCATCGAGCCCTGGTCGTACCACCACCAGTACAGCGTGCGGTCGGCGAGGCCCGTCTTGTCGCCGTCGAGATACGGCAAGAGATCCACGCCATCGAGCTGCGTCGTCTCCGGCACCTGGGCACCCGCGGCGGCGGCGAAGGTGGGATACAGGTCCATCGTGCTCACGGGGTCTTCAAACACCTGCCCGGCTTTGATCTTGCCCGGCCAACGGATGATGTAGGGCACACGGATGCCGCCCTCGTAGAACGAGCCTTTGTAGGCACGCAAAGGGCCGGCGCTGCCGAGCAGTTCTCGCGGCCAATCCTCGGGCCAGTCCACGCGGTAGGCGAAGGACGGGCCGTTGTCGCTGGAGAAGGCCACGATGGTGTTGTCGTCGATGCCCATGCGTTCGAGGGCGTCGAGCACCCGGCCGATGTTTTCATCCATCGAGATCATCATGGCGCCGTAGAGCTTCGTGGCCTCGGTTTCGAGGTGAGCAACGCGCGGCTTGTACGCGGCCTTGGCCTGCATCGGGCTGTGCGGCGCGTTGAAGGCGAGATAAAGAAAGAACGGCTGGTGCGCGTTGCGTTCAATAAAGTCCACAGCTTGTCGGCCGAGTCGGTCGGTGAGGTATTCATCGCCGACGCGTTCGGGGCCCCAGATGATGCGCTTGTAGCCGCGGTAGTGGCGCACTTCGCCGACGCCGTCGTAGTAGCCGGTTTCGTCGGGGAAGTAGTCGCCGCCGAAGGTCATGGGCGACCAGGTCTCGTCGAACGTGGTGTTGGGATAGAGCGGGAGGTTGGACTTGCCCACGAGCGCGGTCGTGTAGCCCGCGGTGCTCAGGGCCTGGTTCATCCAGAGGTGGCCCGAGGGGATGCGGTTGCTCTCGGCGGTTTCGGTGGGCCAGCTGGGGATCTTCTCCCAGGTATCGCGGTTGTGCTGGACGCCGAAGCGCTGTTGGTACGCACCAAGCAGCAGGCCGTATCGGCTGGGCCCGCAGCCGGGCGCGGTGACGTAGCCGTCGGTGAAGCGCGCGCCCTCGGCGGCGAGGCGGTCGACATGGGGCATCGGCACGAGGTTGGTGTCGCCGTAGGAACCGGCGCAGCCGTAGCCCATGTCGTCGGCGTAGATCATGATGATGTTGGGCTTCTCCGCGACCACAGCCGAGGCGGACAGCGACAGGAACAAACCGACCAGGAACAAGCACACAGATTTCATGACGGTGATTCCGAGGGAGGAGGTGATGCAAAAATATAACATGAAAGTTGAAAATACGTCAACACTTTCCCGCATAGCGGGCTGCGGCGTCCCCGGCTACGATGGCCCGTCCGCCCCACCGACAAGGAATTTGATCTGTGTCCACCCGTGCCTACATCCGTGATCTCCAAGCCAACCAGAACCTCGACGGCGTGTTCGCCATCCAGAACGCCCAGCTCGGGATGACCAAGAACGGCAAGCCGTTCCTTAAATGTCTGCTCGCCGACAAAACCGGCCGTACCCCCGCCCGGATGTGGTCGATCACCGAAGACCACTTCGCCACCCTGCCCACCGATGGCTTCGTCTGGGCCGCGGGCTCCACCCAACCCTACCAGGGCGAGATGCAGATCATCGTGCAGGACATCCGTGCCCACGAACCCACCGACAACGAGCTCAAGGACCTGCTCCCCTGCACCGAAAACGACATCGATCAGATGTTCAGCGAGGTACTCAGCCTGCTACAGAGCCTCGAACACCCGGCGATCAAGTCGCTGGCCGACCGCTACCTCGAAGACGGCGATCTGATGGGCAAGTTCTGCCAGGCCCCCGCCGCGATGACCATGCACCACGCCTACCTCGGCGGGCTGCTCGAGCACACGCTGAGCCTGATGAAGGGGGCGGACGCACTGCTGCCGCTGTACCCCCAGCTCAACCGCGACATTGTGCTCATGGGCCTGTTCCTGCACGATTTGGGCAAGTGCCAGGAATTGACCTGGCTCCAGGGTTTCGGCTACTCGCAAGACGGCCAACTCGTCGGCCACATCGGCCGGGGCGCGATCCTGCTCGACGCCAAAGCCAAGGCCTGTGAAGACGAAGAGCTCGGCGAAGCGGCACTGAAAGTCCCCGATGCCATCCTCCAGGTCCTCACCCACATCATCTTCAGCCACCACGGCATCCCCGAATACGGCGCCCTCAAGGTCCCCGCGACCCCCGAAGCCATCTTCATCAGCAACCTCGACAACCTCGACGCCAAGATGAACATGTCGATAGCGGAGACTCGCCCGACCACGCCCAAGCCCAATGCCAACGGCCTGTTCACCGAGAAGATCTGGGCCCTGGACACCAAGCTGTTCAAGCCCGACCCCACCACCGTCCCCGACGGCTCGGCCTGATCCGCACGGCTTAAGTGAACCCGGATCACACCTGCGAGCCGATTGCTCCCGCACGGCTCACAGACCCACAAAAGCCCGGCCAGAGTGGTTTTCAAGCAGATTTGTCGTAAACCGTGGAATCTGTATCGAAAACCGTGGGTTAGTCCCGGGCAGATGGCCCTGGCGACTCGAAATCTTGGTTTAGTGGTGCTATAGTACAAAAAGAGTCCTATTAGTACCCGACATAGCTCGGCCGGCCAACGCTGGCTACACTTGGTTGCTCCCCATGCAGCCCGATTATCTCTTCGGAGAGTTTTAAATGACTACCAACGCAGAAGTTGCCGAAATTGCCGAGTCGCGCCGCGAGTACACCGCCGGCTTCGTGACCGACATCGAGCAGGAATTCGCCCCGCCTGGCCTCAATGAAGACATCATCCGCTTCATCTCCGCCAAAAAGGACGAGCCCCAGTGGCTGCTGGATTGGCGGCTCAAGGCCCTGCGCCACTGGGAAAAGATGGAAGAGCCCGAGTGGGTGTTCCTGCCCTACGGCTACCCGCCGGTCGATTACCAGGCCCTGAGCTACTACGCCGCCCCCAAAAAGGGCCCCGGCAGCCTCGACGAGATCGACCCGGCCATCCTCGAAACCTACAACAAGCTCGGCATCCCCCTGAGCGAACAGAAAGCCTTGCTGGGCATCGACGACGTCTCCCCCGCCGAGGCCTTGGCGGGTGAGGGGCAAGGCGAAGGCCGTAAGGTCGCGGTCGACGCGGTGTTCGACTCGGTGTCGGTCAAGACGACGTATCAAGACGAGCTCGCCGAGGCGGGCGTGATTTTCTGCTCGTTCTCCGAAGCAGTGAAGGAACACCCCGAGCTGGTCAAGCAGTACCTCGGCACGGTGATCCCCTACTCCGACAACTTCTTCGCGGCGCTCAACAGCGCCGTCTTCAGCGACGGCAGCTTCGTGTACGTGCCCAAGGGCGTGAAGTGCCCGATGGAGCTGAGTTCCTACTTCCGTATCAACGCCCGCAACACCGGGCAGTTCGAGCGGACGCTCATCATCGTCGATGAAGACGCCGAGGTCAGCTACCTCGAGGGATGCACCGCCCCGCAGCGCGACGAGAACCAGCTCCACGCCGCGTGCGTCGAGCTGGTCGCGCACAAGAATGCCAAGATCAAGTACTCGACCATCCAGAACTGGTACCCCGGCGACGAAAACGGCAAGGGCGGCATCTACAACTTCGTCACCAAACGCGGCGTCTGCAAAGGCGACGACAGCCACATCTCCTGGACCCAGGTCGAGACCGGCAGCGCCATCACCTGGAAGTACCCCTCGGTCGTCCTGCGTGGCGACCGCGCCAAGGCCGAGTTCTACTCGGTCGCGTTGACCAACCTCCGTCAGCAGGCCGACACCGGCACGAAGATGATCCACATCGGCAAAGACACCAAGAGCACGATCATCTCCAAGGGCATCTCCGCCGGCCAGGGCCACAACACCTATCGCGGCCTGGTGCAGATGAACCCCAAGGCCAAGAACGCCCACAACTTCACGCAGTGCGACTCGATCCTCATCGGCGACCAGTGCGGGGCCCACACGTTCCCCTACGTCGACATCCGCAACCCCACCGCCACCGCGGAACACGAAGCGAGTACGACCAAGGTCGCCGAGGACCAAATGTTCTACTGCACCGCCCGCGGCATTAGCGAGGAAGACGCGCTGAGCCTGCTCGTCAACGGCTTCTGCAAAGAAGTCTTCAGCGAGCTGCCCATGGAGTTCGCCGTGGAAGCGAACAAACTCCTGGCCGTGAGCCTCGAAGGCAGCGTCGGCTAAGTCCCCGAACCACACGACACCCAACTTAAACACACCCGCGCAAGAGAACGCACCATGACCACCCCCCTGCTCGAAATCAAAAACCTCCACGTCCGCCTCGAAGACGACCCCGACGTCGAGATCCTTCACGGCGTCGACCTCAAGATCATGCCCGGCGAAGTCCACTCCATCATGGGCCCCAACGGCTCGGGCAAGTCGACCCTCTCGCAGGTCCTCGCGGGCAAGGAAGACTACGAGATCACCGAAGGCGAGATCCTGTTCAACGGCGAAGACCTCTCGGAGATGGGCGCAGACGAACGGGCAAACGCCGGCGTCTTCCTCGCCTTCCAATACCCCGTCGAAATCCCCGGCGTGAGCTCGATGCAGTTCCTCAAGGCCGCGGTCAACGCCAAGCGTGATTTCGAAGGCAAAGAAGAACTCGACGCCGGCTCGCTGCTCAAGCACTTCCGTGCGAAGGCCGAGCAGATCAACGTGCCGTTCGAGATGCTCAAGCGCAACGTCAACGAAGGCTTCTCCGGCGGCGAGAAGAAGCGTTTCGAGATCTTCCAGATGGCCGTGCTCGACTCGGTGCTGGGCATCCTCGACGAGTCGGACTCGGGCCTGGACATCGACGCCCTGCGGATCGTCAGCGACGGCGTGAATTCGATGCGCGACGGCAACCGCAGCTTCCTGCTCATCACCCACTACCAGCGCCTGCTCGACTACATCGAGCCCGACCACGTGCACATCCTGGTCAAGGGCCAGATCATCAAGTCCGGCGGCAAGGAACTCGCCACCGAACTCGAGAAGACCGGTTACGCACCTTACGGGGTGAACGAAGCGTTCGCCGTCGGTTGATCCGCCGCTGCCTAGACTTTCTTAACGACCCTCCGTAGGTGAACCCATGAGCACCCTCGAAACACCCCGTACAATTGACCACGTGATCGATGTGACCCCCAACCGTCCGATACCTGAATGCCAGTCCTGGCTTAACCCTCTCCGCGAAGCCGGACGCATCGCCTTCAACAAAATCGGTTGGCCCGGCCGTAAAAACGAGTCGTGGCGCTTCACCGACCTCAGCGAACTCAAGGCCCACAACTTTGTGTCGGCCGTCGAGGACGAAGTGCTGTCGCTTGAACAAGCCCAGCAATTTGCGATCCCCGAACTCGAAGACGTGACGCTGGTGTTCGTCAACGGTCGTTACCAGGCCCACCTGTCGGACGACCCCGCCGGGCTGGGCGACGGCATCACCTGCTGCACGCTGCGCAAAGCCGCGTGCGAGCACCGCGCGATGCTCGAGCCGTACATCGGCCAGCTAACCCGTGACACCGACGACCCGTTCACCGCGCTGTCCAACGCCAGCATCGAAGGCGGCGTTTTCGTCCACGTGCCCAAAGGCCAAGCCGCCAACAAGCCGCTGCACATCCTCAGCATCGCCACGGCTGGTTCCGGGGGGACGGCCGAGCCCATCGCCACCCACCCGCGCAACGTCGTGGTCGCCGAGCAAAACGCCGAGCTGACCGTCATCGAGCATTACGTCACGCTCTCGGACGACGCGGTGTACCTCAACAACGCCATCACCGAGGTCTTCGCCGCCGAGCGTGCGAAGGTCCACCACTACCTGCTCGAGAAGGAATCCGAGTCGGCGTACAACGTCTCGTCGCTATATGCCCACCTCGAAGAAGAAGCCGACATCCGCTCGCACACCGTGCTGCTCGGCGGCAAGCTGGTGCGAAACAACGTGCTGCCCACGCTGGCGGGTAAGAACGCCCACTGCCTGATCAACGGCCTGTATGTCGGCCACAACGAGCAACACCTCGACAACGCGATGCGTGTCCACCACGCCGCGCCCGACTGCGAATCCCGTCAGTTCTACAAGGGCATCCTCAACGGCAAGTCCCGCGGCGTGTTCACCGGTCGGATCATCGTCGACCAAGTCGCCCAGCTGACCGACGCTGTGCAATCCAACCGCAACATGCTGCTCAGCGAAGAGGCCCGCGTGAACGCCCGGCCGCAGCTCGAGATCTACGCGGATGACGTCCAGTGCACCCACGGCTGCACCACCGGTGCCGTCGACCCCGAAAGCGTGTTCTACTTCATGTCGCGTGGCCTGTCCGAAGACGTGTCCCGTGCGATGCTGATCTACGCGTTTGCCGCCGAGGGCTTCGATCGTATGGAGCTGGTGCCCGTGCGTCGGCTGCTGGCCCGCGAGATGATCGCCAAGCTGCCCAAGGCCTACGACCTGAGCATCGAGGTATAATCCTCGGTCAGGAAACGGCATGAGCGACTTAGCAACCCCCACCAACGCCACCCCGTCCACGGGTCCCTTTGACGTGCAAGCGTTGCGCTCGGAGTTCCCCATCCTCCAGCGCGAGGTCCACGGCAAGCCGCTGGTCTATCTCGACAACGCCGCGACCAAGCAAAAACCGCAGGCCGTTCTCGACGCGCTCGAGACCTATTACACCCAGACCAATTCCAACGTCCACCGCGGCCTGCACACCCTCAGCGAAGAGGCGACCGCGCAGTACGAACAGGCCCGCGCGATCTGCGCCCGGTTCATCGGCAGCGACAACCCCCGCGAGATCGTCTTCACCGGCGGCGCGACCGACGCGCTGAACCTCGTCGCCCACAGCTACGGCGGCGCGACCCTCAAGCCCGGCGACCGCGTGTTCGTCACCGAGATGGAGCACCACTCCAACATCGTGCCCTGGCAACTCGTTGCCGAGCGATGCGGGGCCGAGGTCGTTCCGATCCCGGTCACGGACGACGGCGAGATCGACCTCGACGCCTACCGATCGCTGCTCGACGAACGGGGCAAGGTCGTGGCGATGGTCGCGGTGTCTAACACGCTGGGCACGGTCAACCCCGTCGCCGAGATGGTCCGGCTCGCCAAGGAAGTCGGCGCGGCCACGGTCGTCGACGCGACCCAGGCGGTCACCGCTCAAACGATCGACGTCCACGAACTCGGCTGCGACTTCCTCGCCTTCACCGGGCACAAGCTCTACGGCCCAACGGGCATCGGCGTGTTCTGGGGTCGGATGGAAATGCTCGAAGCCATGCCGCCCTACCGCGGCGGCGGCGAGATGATCGACTCGGTCAAGTTCACCGGCAGCACCTACGCCGCGCCGCCGATGCGCTTCGAGGCGGGCACGCCCAACATCGCCGGGGCGATCGGGCTCGGTGTCGCCATCGAATGGTTCACCGCGCAGGACCGCCAAGCGATCTGGGCCCACGAGCACAGCCTCGCCGAGTACGGCCAAGCCAAACTCGCCGAAGTCGAAGGCCTCCGCATGATCGGCACGTCGCCGACCAAGATCCCGATCTTCAGCTTCGTGCTCGACTGGGCCCACGCCTACGACGTCGGGCCCGTGCTCGACCACCGCGGCATCGCGGTGCGCACCGGCCACCACTGCACCGAGCCGCTCATGGACCGCTTCGGCGTGCCCGCGACCGTCCGGGCTTCGTGCGCCGCCTATACGACCCACCAAGAGATTGGCGCCCTGGTCGAAGCCCTCGGCCGGGCCAAGGAACTGCTCGCATGACCGCCTCTTCTTCAGCCATCCCGCCCATCGACGAGATCGAAGAGACCTTTGAATTTCTCGACGATTGGGAAGAGCGTTTCAGCTACCTGATCGACCTGGGCAAGAAGCTCCCCGACATGCCCGAGGCCGACCGCAACGAGGCCAACCGCGTGCACGGCTGCCAGGCGTCGGTCTGGCTCAAACTCGACCTCGCCGAGGATAAGCGCCTGGCCATCCGCGCTGCGAGTGATGCGCACATCGTCAACGGACTGATCGCCATCATGCTTAGCCTGTTCGACGGCGTCTCACCCGCCGAGGCCCGCGCGACCGACGCCAAGGCCGTGGTCGAAAAGCTCGGCCTCCACCAACACCTCAGCCCCACCCGCCGCAACGGGCTCTGGGCCATGATCGAACGCATCAACGCGCTCACCGCCAACGCGTAACAGCACCCCCCTTAGCCCCGGGCTTTGCCCGGGGGCAAGCCACAATGTATCCGTCGCCGCCCCCCGGCAGAGCCGGGGGCTAACGGAAAAAATTCGCGTCCGATCCGAATCGTTGCACCTTGTCCATCCACACCGAAAGCCACCCCATGGAATCCATTCGCGTATTCGACTCCAGCGGCGGCGGACGCCCCCGCGTCGCCGCGACCGAGACGCCCAACGCCGACACCGTCGAGGGCCAGATCATCGAAGCGATCAAGCAGGTCTACGACCCCGAAATCCCGGTCAACCTCTACGACCTCGGCCTCATCTACTCGATCGACATCACCGAACGTCACGCAGAAATCCGCATGACCCTCACCAGCCCCGCCTGCCCCGAGGCCGGGACCCTGCCGCGCCTGGTTCAGGGCGCCGCCGAGACCGTCGACGCGATCGACTCGGCCAACGTCGAACTCGTCTGGGAACCCCGTTGGTCCAAGGACATGATGTGCGACGAAGCCCAGCTCGAACTTGGGCTGCTCTAGCGCATTCCTTATTCCATCCGTAGCGTTTTCTCTAATCGTCGCGTCACCCGCTCGGCGTGGTCTTTGCGCCCTTCACCCCCGCTACAAACAACAACGCCCACCCCACCAACAGACTCACCCCGCCGATCGGCGTGATCGCGCCCAACCAGCGCACCCCCGTCAGCGACATCACGTACAACGACCCCGCAAAGATCAGCACGCCCACGCAGAAGCACACCGCCGACGCCGTCACCAGCTTGCCCGGCCGAACACCCGCCAGCAACGCCAAGCCCAGCACCACCGGCGCGTGGGCGAGGTGATACTTCGAGCCAGTCGCCCACCACTCCGGGGCCTTCGCATCCAGCGATTCCCACGGCAGGTAGTGCGCCGCAAACGTACCCGCCACGATCGCGCTGAAACCCAGCACACCCGCCGCGGCCAACATCCAGGATGAAACCTTCATGTCGGCATTATTCACCGCCGACGCCGTAAATCAATCCAGCGTGATCTGATCGGCCGACAACACCACATCGATCTGCGAGATCGTGCCACGCCGGTCGAACAACTCGGCGCTGTGTTCGCTGCCCAGCGCGTTGCCCGGCAGGTCCACCCGCGTGCCGTCGGCCATCTGCAGACGGATCAACGCGTCGCCGTTGCCGCGGTGCATCACCACGGGCACCTGGGCGTAGGTGAAGCCGAGCGAACCCTTGGGCAGGGTGACCTGCTGCGTCTCGCCGTTAAGGCCGACCATGTCCCAGGATGTTTCTTTGCCGAGGAACTCGCGTCCCCGCAGAAGACTCGGGCTGAACGTCACTTGGCCTGCATCGATCCGCACGCCCAACTCACCCAGTCGAGTCAGGACTTCTTCCTTGACTTGCCCGGTCATGCCAGGCTGCTGTGCGCCGCGGTGGCCGGGGGTGTGCGAGTAGGGATCGGTGGGGAACGCGCCGTATTCGCGGGCCGTCTTGTTCGCACTCAGGCCGCCGCGGACACCGTAGTACGCCTCAGCCAATCGCTGGACCTCTTCCGCAGACGCCCCCTCCGCGATCGCTCGCTGGTACGACTCCTGTGCCGCCAGCAAAAGCTTGGACACCATGTGCCAGTAGATCGAGCCCAGGCCTTCGTAGGCGTACATCGCGCCCGACCGCCCGGTGAACGCGCGGTGGTTGAACACCTGCTCGTACAAATCGAGCACCGCCTGACGACTCGATTCAACGAGCCCGCCGAACTGCGGGTCCTCGGCCATGCCGTCAAGCACCTCCACCATGTCGCCCGCCTTGGCGAAGTCGCTGTGGAATCGCACGCGTCCGGTCACGTCGCGTTCGACGATGCGCGTGTCGCCCGCATCAAGCATCGCCTTGAGCAGCGCGATCGCTTCGGCGGACGCGGCCGGGACATCGTTCTTCGCGAAGTAGCCGGGCTGCGGCCGGTCGGGGTAGAGCAGGAAGGTGTTCTGATCCGCGCGATACAGCGAACTCTGGTACATCGATTCGATGAGCGACGCCGAGGTCGCCGCGTCGAGCCGGCCGGTGCTGAGCACCGCGACCTGGCCCTCGAGCATCGGGTAGAGCGTGTCCACCCCGGCCGTCCCCTGCCGCGACCCGACATCGCCGTCGAGCTTGAGCAGGTTGTACGAGTGGTACAGCCCGTCTTCCTCGCGGCGGTTCGCGTCGATGGAGTGATCCAGGTAACGCAGCGTCAGCTTGAGCAGTTCCACGATGTCCGCAGACGACCGCGACACCGGCGAGCCCAGGCTGCCGTGATAGACCTTGGTGCGATACGCCTCGAACGCCATCCCCAGCTCGTCGAGAATCGTTCGGCGTTCGATGTCCGACAGCGCCGGGGCGTCCAGCACACCGGCGTGATTCGACAGCACTTCGGAAAGCCCCGCCAGCCACGCGTCCACCGCGGCCGACAACTCGACCGATACTTCGCCCTGCTCCAGTAGGTCCGCCATGAACGCCGCGTACCGACGCAGATAGCACAGCGTGACCATCGAGATGCCGTGTCCCACCAACGCGTTGTTCGCGTCGTTCCACTCCGGCCGTTGCGTGTTCATCCAGATGCCGCCGTCGACCACGAGGTTCGACAGCTTCGACAACGCGGGCACCAACAGCTTCTCCGCCAGGCTCACCTTCACGAGCTTGCCGTGCGCGTCATGCAAAAGCTTGCCGTCCGCACCGAGGGCCTCAACGCGTTCGCCGATGGCGTTCTCCAACGCGTGATCAAACGCGATCGTGTTGTGCGGGTCTCGGCACAGCTCGGCATACGACGCGATCCGGTACGGCACATCCGCGTAGGTGAATTGGCGCTGCCCCAGCATCGTTTCCAGCTTGCCGGGGTGGAAGGCCTTGGAGTGCTCGAGCAGCTTCAGCAGGTAAATGATCTGGTGGTCGCCCCAGTAGCCGATGCTCGCCCAGGGGTTGTCGGGCTCGGGGGCTTCCCAGTCGATGCCGCTGCGCATCACGCGGTAGGGGTTGAAGCCGTCGGCGGTCGACGCGTTGACGAACTTCGCCACGATGCTCTCGAAGTAGCCCGGGAAGCTCACGCACATCGATTCCCAGTTCTGAAAGATGTCGCGCCAGTTGCCCTGGTAGTTGAGGATCCGGCTGCCGTCGGGGTTCTGCAGGTGGATCGCAAACTTGTTCCACGGGCGCGACGGGTCGCCGTGGCGTCGGCTAAACGTGATGGGCAGGTATTCCATCGCCAGGCGTGACAGGTCGCCGTCGCCGGTGGCCTCGGCCTTGGCCAGGAGGTCCTGGTAATCGATCGAGCCGGTCATCTCACCGAGTATCGCCGCGTGGCGCTTGGCCACCTTGGTGTTACGGCTCTCGACAAAGTCCACGAAGTCTTCGCCGGGCAGGCTGTAGCCGTCGGCAAACACGCCGCCGCGCATGTTGTTGAACAGCACGTTGGCGAAGTGGTGCGCGGTGGTCGAGCGGTCGCCGGTGCACTGCAGCCCGTCGGACGACGCGACGTTCGCCACGAGGTTTGCATCCGCCCCGGCGAGTTCACGCTGGATCACCTGTTTGAGTTCGGCCGTGCCCAACACCTCCTGACGCAACGCCTCGGCCTGTGCCTGGCTGCGGTCCACATCGGCCACGATATCCCAATCCACCGATTCGCCGGGCTTCAACGCCAACGGCGTGTGCAACAGGTACGCGCCGCGGCGTCCCTTGAGGTCCTGGTTCATCGTCAGCGGTTGGCCTTCACGGAACTGCTCCACCGAATCGTCATCGATCACCACCTTCGCCTCGGGCAGGCCACGACACCAGGCCACGTTCGCCCGCAACGCCTCGGCGGGCTCGGCCTTGTCCACCAGCAACGACGACATCGCGTACACCGTCAACCGGCTGTCCACATCGATCTCTACACGCGAATACGCATTGGTCAGGCAGCTGAACTGCTGCATCACCGCAAGCGTCAGCCCCGACGGGATCAGGTTCAACACCCCGTCGAGCAGCTCGACCCGCGTTACGCCGGTGCTGTCGTGGGCGGTGAGACGGGCGCTACGCACAAAGCCAAACCGGTCGCAGCCCGCCCACTGGTACCGGAAGGTCAGGCCCAGGTCGTGCTGAACCTCTTCGAAGATCACGCGGTTGCCCGCCACCGATTTGTACAGGTTGCGGGTCACGTTCGGCCGGGAGCCGTGGTTGTTAAACGGCTCCCAAAGCACATCTTCCTCGCCGTCGCGTGACACCCAGATCAGCGTGGCCGAGCCGGTGTACGGGTGGCACTTGTGCAGGATGTCGTCGGTCTCGTAGGGGAACAGCGCGTGGTCGGGATCGACCCGGCCGGCCGTCAGTCCACCTCGACTGGATAGGAACATCCACAAGTCGCTATCACTGACGACACTCATCAGAAACGCGGGCATCTGATCGCTGTCGGTGATGCGGTACATCTCGACGCCATCGATGGTGACGAAGCCTTCGGGCAGCGAGCCCGAGGCGGTTTGCGGACGGATCGACGAAGCAACGGTAGGGTTTGGCGCAACAGACATGTTTCTATCCTTTAACGGCGCCGGCGGTGAGTCCGGCGATGAAGTCTTTTTGGAGTAAGAGGAACAGGGCCAGGACCGGGCCGATGGCGACGAGGGTGCCGGCCATGATCATGCCGTACTCGATGCTGAACGGGCCGCGGAGTTGGGCGACCGCAACCGCCAGCGGGTACTTCTCGGGGGTCTGGATGATGATCTGCGGGCCGATGAAGTTGGTCCACGTGCCGAGATAAGTGATCAGCACGAATGCCCCCACCATCGGCTTGACCATCGGCAGGCCCATCTGGAAGAACATCCGCCACTCGCCGCAGCCGTCGATCCGCCCCGCTTCCATCATCTCGTGCGGCAGCGACGAGATGAACGCCTGGCGGAACAGGTACACCCCGAACGCCGGGGCCACCCCCGGAAGGATCAGGCCCGCGTAGCTGTCGAGCAAGCCCAGCTGGAACAAGAGGAAGTAGCCCGGCGCGATCAGCAAAGCGCCGGGGATGACCAACGCGCCGAGCACGACCGTCGTGATGAACTCCCGGCCCTTGAACTTGAACATCGCCAGGCCGTAGCCCCCCATCGCCGCGCCCAGTGTGCCGACCACGCTCATGACCGAGGCGAAGAAGAACGAGTTCAGGACCGCCCGCATGAACGACGCCTCGCCGATCTTCACCTCGCTCCACAGCCGGGTGAAGTTCGTGAACGTGAAGCCCGACCAGTCCACCGCCCACCAACCGCCGTCTTCTTCCACCGGCCAGAACGGCCCGCTGAAGAACGCCTCCTTGGTCTTGAACGCCGAGAACATCAGGTACGCGAACGGCACTAGCGTCACCAACGCGAACGCGGCGAGCGGGACGTAGATCGCAACCGGGGTCCACCATTTCTTACGCATCAGTCGGTCCCCGGGTTAGAGAGTTTCTTCTGGAGCAGCGCCACGCCGAACAGCACCACCGCGATCAGCCAACCGATCGCGCTGGCGTACCCCAGGTCCCCCGCGTCGAAGCCCTTGCTGAACAGGTGCATCACCGGCGTCAGCCCCTTCTTGCCCGGCCCGCCGTCGGGGCCCACCAGCAGGTACGGCAGCTCGAACAGCTGCACGCTGCCGATGAACGACAGCAGCACCACGAACGTTCCCACCGGACGGATCGCCGGCACCGTCACGTTCAGGAACCGCTGCCACGGCCCCGCCCCGTCGACCTCGGCCGCCTCCATCAGGTCCTTGCTCACGTTCTGCAACGCCGCCAGGAAGTAGATCATGTTGAACCCCACGTACATCCAGAACGACGCGATGATCATCGCCGGCATCGCGTACTCCGCCGTCCAGCGGAACTCGCGGTCGAACACCCACCCGTCGGGGTAGAACGGGATCACCCGGTCGAACATCAGCGTGGCCTGATACAACGCGTCGTTGATCAGCCCGTTGTTGGGCGCGAACAGCAGCCCGAAGATGATCGCCACGAACACCAGCCCCACCAGGATCGGCGCGAAGAAGATCATCCGCCAGAAGCCCCGGGCCTTGATGTCCTTGCGGTTGAGCAGGAGCGCCAGCCCCAGCGACGCGGGCAGCTGGATCAGCATCGACCCCGCGGTGTAGAGGATGATGTTCAGCACCGACTTCCAGAAGTCCGGGTCCTGGGTGAACAGCCAGCTGAAGTTGTCCAGGCCCACGAACTGACGCGTCTTCGGGCCGTTGGTCTGCATGAACGCCAGCACCACCGACTGGCCCAGCGGGTACACCACGAACACCACGAACGAGACCACGAACGGCGCGACGAACAGGTACGGCATCAACGCCGTGGAGCGGAACTTCTTGCTCATGGCGTTACCTCCGCTTCTTCGGCGGGCCGCAGGAAGACGTTGCGCTGCATCTGCTTGATCAGACGCTGCTGGGCCTCGGCGAGCAGGCGGCGGGCCTCGGGCAGCAGGCCCTCGACCGTGTAGTCGTTGTTCCGGTCGGCGTAGTCACGCAGCTCGTTGGCCACCTGGCCGATCTCCGAACGGGCGATCACGCGGAACGGGTGGCTCGGACGCAGCGGCACGTGCGGGGCCTGCTCGATGAACAGCGAGCCGCTGGGCTGGCCCATGAAGAACGGGTCGGGTTGGTGGTAGAACGGCCGGTCCCAGTACTTGGTCACCGGGGAGATGATCGTGCTGGCCTCGAAGAGCTTGCGCGCCACCTCTTCGGAGAGGTACAGGTACTTGCCGTACTCCCACGCGTCGTCGAACGTGCCCTTCTCGACCGCGGCCTTGGGGAAGCCCAGCATCGTCCCGCCGCGGACGCTGGTGCGTCGCCCGCCCGGCTCCCACGCGGGCAGCGGCATCAGCTTGACCTTGCCCGAGAGCTGGGGCAGGTCGCTCTTCCAGATGCCTGCCAGCCAGTCGGGCATGATCGCACACACGACCTTGCCCTCGATCTTGAGCTGGTTGCCCCCCGCGTCGAAGTCGGGCGCGTCGATCGCGATCCGCCCTTCGCCGAAGCACCAGTGTACCGCGGTGGCCAGCACCTTCGCGTTGGCTTCGGAGCTAATGATGATGTTGTCCTCGCTGTCGAACGTGCCCCCGCCGGCCTGGAGCATCAGGACCTCCAACGCGTCGCCGTCGTTGAACCAGAAGTTAATCGGATAGCGGTCGGGCTTGCCGTCGCCGTCAAGGTCCTTGATCGCCTTGCCCATGATGCGGGCGAAGTCGTCCCACGTCTCGATGTCGCTGACATCGATCCCCAGCTCGTCCTCGACGATGTCCGCCCGGTAGGCCAGCAGCACCGGGTGCACATCGTGGGGGATCCCGAAGATCCGCCCCCGGCTGGTCCACGGCGAGAACGAAGGCGGGTTGATGATGTCGTAGATGCCCTCGTCGTGCAGCCGATCGGTCAGGTCCACAAACCCCACGTCCTCGATCGGCCCGGTGACGTATTTGTAAAACGTCCCCCCTTCGATCTCGATCAGGTCCGCCAACGGCGTCCCCGCCCAAAACCCATTGATCGTCCGCCGCTCGAGCGCCATCCCGTCCAACAGAAAGATATTCACGTCCGGCAGGTCCTGACCCTCCTGAGTCCAGCGGTCCGACACCGGCTCGTACATGAGCTGGTGCGGCCGAGCGAACGTCCAGAACTCGAGCCCCTCACGCTCCTGGATGGGCAACGCCAGCACCACCACACTCGAAATCACCGCTATCCCCAGGATGATCCAACTCCCCAGAGAGAGTGTGTCCAGGGGGTTCCAACCCGAGCCGGGCGGGGGCGAAGATTGCTGATGTGGAGGAGGACTCTGAGACAAAACCAAGGATTCCTGCACAGGGATGTGAAACGGATCGGCAGCGACCGGGCTTCTGGTGATGAACCCAGATTTAGAAATGCCTTCTCAGCGATGTCGGCGGATGGGCTGCCGCAAGTAATGACACAAAAGTGAAACAATGTGTAACAAATTAGAATCGACCGAAGTTCAATTATGACGATCAAAACGCTT
The DNA here is from genome assembly GCF_014207595.1 of Algisphaera agarilytica. Classification (NCBI taxonomy): domain Bacteria; kingdom Pseudomonadati; phylum Planctomycetota; class Phycisphaerae; order Phycisphaerales; family Phycisphaeraceae; genus Algisphaera; species Algisphaera agarilytica. The sequence goes on along the minus strand of NZ_JACHGY010000001.1, from coordinate 1,999,839 downwards.
TTGTCTAGATATAATCACATTAATTTGGATCAAAATTTTATGGAACATGTTCCAGATTGTTCCAAACATGTCTCGCAGGGGCGGCAGGAAGCCAAACTAAGGTGCAAGCCGGATCGCGTCGATGTAACGCGTAGTTGTACGAAAGAACGGGGTTCACGAGGGGTTGCGCTCTACGATGTCCAAAGGTTTGTCCACACACCGCCACCATTCGGGACCGGCTATTCGGCTCCGCGGGCTTTGGCGACGCTATTTTTCGGGACTGAATCGCCGACGAAAGCTGCACCAGGAAGTGCACCAGCTGCGTCGCCAACTCCACCAACTGAGCACCGACAATCTCGCCCTGGCGGAACGCAACGAAGCGGTTGAACGCCTCTCGGCCGAGCTCATGCGTTTCAACCTCGACCTCTCGCAGGTCAGCCGGCTCGACCCGATGACCGGACTGCTCAACCGCGCCGCCTTCGAGGCCTGCCTCGCCCAGGAACACGCGATGACCGCGTCCGCCCTGGCCATGGGACAGGTTCGGCCCTACAGCGTGATCATGATCGATGTCGATCACTTCAAGTCCTTCAACGACGCCAAGGGCCACCCCGAGGGCGATCGATGCCTGGTCGCCGTCGCCCAAGCGGTGCAGGCCGCCGTCCGTCGCACCGATTTCGTTGGGCGTTACGGCGGCGAAGAACTCATCGTGCTCTGCCCCGGGCTCGACACCGCCGCCGCCGCCAACCTGGCCGAGCGCCTCCGCCAAGCGGTCCGCAACCTCAACATCGACCACCCCGCCAGCGGCGTGGCCCCGGTCGTCACCATCAGCCTCGGCCTGGCCACCGCCGGGCAGGAAGGCTGTTCCAACGAGAACGGCTCGTCCGTTGTGCTCGCCGCCGACCGCATGCTGTATCAGGCCAAGAGCGCTGGACGCGACCGCGTCATCGCCGCCTGACCCCATTCCATCTCATCCCGATCCCCGCCAAAGACACGCCGCGCGTGGCCTTAAGGTGATCGCCCGATCGCGTTTCACCACCCACGCCTTGCCTGTCTTATCCAGCCGACTCAGCCGACACGCCTCCAGAGGTTCCTCCCTCTCATCCGATAATTCCATTGATGCGACCACCGGAATTCGCCGTTGATACGCAGTAGGTGGCTATGCTTGGATTCAGCCCATCACAGCCTCCGCCGCCCTCTGATTCGGGAGTTCGTTATGCGTTGTATCCGTCCACTTCCACGCCTCGCTCGATGCGCCGCCCCGCTGTTGGCCGCGTGGTGGGCCGCGCCCGCGCTCTCGCAGCCGCTGGCCGAGCATGTCCCCGCCGATGCGATCGCCTACTTCGGTTGGGCGGGTACGGACTCCATCACCGACCAATACGCTCAATCGGCCCTGCAAGACGTGGTCGAACTCATCGAAACCGACAAGCTCAAGGCCGCTTGGCGCAGCGCCATGCCCACGCTCCGCCAAGCCGTGGACGACCCCGCGTTCCAGGACGAGTTCAAACACCTGACCAACCTCTGGGGCGCGAGCGCCCGCGGCGCGATGGCGGTGTATGTCACCGCCCCACCCGCTCACGCTGCCGCGGAAGCAGCGCCGCTGATTGACGACAACCCAATCGACGAGCTGCTCGGCGACCTGCCCCTCGATTTGCCCGACAACACGCCGGGCATCGTCTTGCTCTGGCAGCCTGTCACCGGCGACGACCGCAAGGACCTGCTCGAAGGACTCAAGTACTACCAATCCAAATCGAGCCGTGACTCCGAACTCGTGGTCGACGGCCCGGTCGTGTCGCTGCGGATCAATCACGCGCCCGCCGCACTCGACGCCGAGGCTTTGATCGACCCCGACGCGCTGGCCAGCCTGGCCGAGATCCCCCGCTTCACCCAGGCCATGGAGCAACTCGAAGAGCCCGGCCCCCTCGTTGGCTACGTGGACCTCCCCGCGCTCTTCGCCGAGGCTCAAGCCAACCTGTCCAACACCAGCACGGTACTCGAGCACGACGGCTCCACCACGAGCGTCGGATCTGGCCACCCCGCCATTGCGCTCATCGAACCGCTCGGTCTGGACACGCTCGGCCCCGCCGTCATCACCGCGGGCTTCGATGGCCGGCAATGGCGCACCCAGATGTATCTCGCGGCGCCTTCGCCCCGCAAGGGCATTGCGTCTCTGCTCGACGCCCCCGCGCTGACCGCTGATGGTTTTGGATGGGCGCCGATCGATGCGCCCTGGATCACTTCCATGGCCTTCGACACCGGCCTGCTCATGGACCTGCTCCGCAACACCGCCGCCGCGATGGGACCCGACGCCGCCGACTCTTTCGAGCAAGGCCTGGTCGACGCCTCGAGCCTCATCGGGGTCGATGTCGAGAACCAGCTCATCCGCGGGCTGGGCCCGACGTGGTCGCTCTACCTCGACGGCGATGCGGTGGGCACATCGATGCTCAGCCTGACCCTGGTCAACCAACTCGCGGACCCGGAAGGAGTCGAACGCGGGCTGCGCTCGCTGCAGATGTTTGCGAACCTGGCGATGCTCCAGGGCATGGCCGGCGAAGACATCAAGGTCCAGGTCCACACCCAGACCTACGACGGCCACGACCTGCACACGCTTGGCACCCCCCTGCTTTCGCCGACCTGGGCGATCGTCGACGGCAAGCTCATCGCCGGGCTGTCGCCCCACACCGTGCTCGCTGCGATCGACAACATCGACCAGCCCAATTCGCTCAACCAGCAAGACGATTTCGCCGCCTTGCGTGAAGCCGTCGGCACCCGCCGACTGACATCACTGACTTGGGTTGACCTCCGCCGCACCGCGCCCGGCAGCTACCAAACTTTTATCTACATCGAGTCACTATTGACCGGCAGTGGATCGATGCTAACCGGCCAGCCCATGCCGATGGTGCTGCCGCCCTTGGGGCGGCTCAAGCCCCTGCTCGAGCCGGCACACGCGATCGGTTGGGTGGACGACACCGGCTGGCACTACGAGAGCCGCATGCCGTTCCCGGGCGCCACCCTGTTAGCGCCGCAGAGCTCGGCACTCGGCACCTCCTCCGGCCTGCTGCCCCTGGTTGGCGCAACCTTCCTCGGCTTCCAAAGCGATCCCCAAACCGCTTTCGAACCCGTTGAACCGCCACAGGTGGACTAGTTTCCAAAGAGCGAACCCGTGTTCCCCGCCACACCCGCTGCCGTGGCCGGCTTGGGGTGAGTGGGTTGGGTTGTCGTTTCGATCCGATCGCGGAGCTTCAGAGGCGCGGAGACGCGGAGCAAGGCAGGAAGCATTGGATTTAAAACCAATTTCCGTTTTTCTTCTCCGCGCCTTTGCGTCTCCAAAGCTCCGCGATCGGCCCGAAACGAGTCCCCTCGAACACGGACCCTCGACCAACGACGACGGGTTCCGACCTTGAGCGATCCCGGCAAGGTGGTGAGCTCAAGTGTCGCCACGCACCCGTCGTGTGCGCTAGCTCGGTTCCACGGATATGGGCGTGCTTGGTGCCTTGCCTGTACGGCCTTCACGCCTGGAATGCCACCGTGGTCCGACATTAGGGGGTGGGACGGATCAGACGTGCGCACGAGAAAGTCGCCCGTTTCACGGAAGTGAGTACTGACAAGGAGTAAGAATTTTTCTGCGTTGATGTTTTTCTGCGTTCGGGCGCGCCCCACCGTGCGCATGCGAATGACGCTGCCTTGGCCCCCTCTCCCCCCGGGAGAGGGTTGGGGTGAGGGCGCTCACCATGAATCCGTGCCAGACCCAACGCACAAGAACTTCAACCCACCCTCACCCCGGCCCTCTCCCGGAGGGAGAGGGGGCAAGCCAAAACCTTCAGCGCACAGTAAAGCCCGGGGGTGGCTACTCCCGGGCTTTGGGTACACATCAAATGTCGAACGACGTCACGGCCGGGGATGGAACTTGGTCAGCACTTCTTTCAAGCGCGAGCGATCGACGTGGGTGTAGATCTGCGTCGTCTTAATGTTGGAGTGGCCGAGTAGTTCCTGCACCACACGCAGGTCCGCCCCGCCGGCGAGCAGGTGCGTTGCGAACGAGTGACGCAGCGTGTGCGGGTGGACGTGCGACAAGCCCGCCTTCTCGGCGTGACGCTTGACGATCTGCCAAACGACGATGCGGGTGATGGGTTGGCCGGTGCGCGAAAGGAACACGCGATCGGTCGGCGCGTTCTCGCGGACCAGGTCTTCGCGCAGCTCGTCGGTATAACGGCGCAGCGCCTTGAGTGCCGGCTGACCGAGCGGGACCACACGTTCTTTCGATCCCTTGCCCATCACGCGGATCACACCCAAGTCGTAGTGGATGCCGGTGGTCAACAGGTCGGCGATCTCGCTGGCGCGGAGTCCGCCGGCGTAGAGCATCTCCATCAACGCCACGTCGCGCAGATAAAGAAGCGCATCGGGGTCGGGGGCCGAGAGCAGCTTCTCGATCTGTTCGTCGCCGAGCACGGTGGGCAGGCGCGACCAGGTCTGCGGCTGTGTTAGCTGCTCGGCAGGGTCGGCGTCGGTGTGTTCGTTGGCTTTGAGGAAACGGCAGAACACGCGGATCGTCGCGACGTGACGCGCGATGGTGGAGACCGCGTGGCCCTTGGCTTCGAGCGACTTGAGGTGCTCGGCAATCCGTTCGGGGGTCAGGTCATTCCAGCTGTGTTGTTTCTGCTTGACCATCCACACCCAGAGGTCGCGCAGGTCACCGCCGTAGGCGGCGAGGGTGGCGGGCGAGAAGCCGCACTCGATGCGGATGTAGGCGAGGAACGCGGTGACCGGCGGCTCGAAACGCGACTGCTTCTTCGATGATTCAGTGGCGGGCGTGGTCACGGCCTTTCTCCGGCGCATGTCGGGAGCGGATGACGCGGCGACCTGCAACGGCGTGGCCGAGGTTTTGACGGCGGCCACATTGGGCGTGCTGCCGGCGGCGCGGTTGCGGGCCTTGGCTTTGGCTCGGGGCTTGGGGGACTGATCGGAAGAAAGGGTGGAGGGGTTCAAGGTGTTGCTGCTCCCACGCCGAGGGTGAAACCGGCAGGCGATAGTGGCCGCCCCATGGGGCGTTCGTGTAGCGCTCGGCCCACGCTGGATCGCGTGAACCCTCGGTGCTCCTCACCAACCTGACCGCCGGCGAATGCCAGCCGGATCAATGCCGCGTCCCTGCAGCCTTCACGACATCGACCAGCGAAAAGACGGATCGTGAAGAAATGACGGGGTGACCTGGGTTCAATACGCGGTTCACCGGAGGCAACGGCCGCTACCGCCCCGCCAGGCCCCATCGATCGACACCCAACCACATTGAACGCCTCTCACCCAAAGTCCGGTAACGACGTGACAAGAACCGTCAGAATGACAGGCTGTTTAATTCGATCGGATTAAAAAACCCCGCCCGTTGGATCCTATCCAGCGGGCGGGGTGGAGGAGAAAACATGATCAATTGGGAGGAGGAGGCCCAACGTCATTGTTAATACGCTGGCTGTTCCAAGAGGTTCGCGTGCACGTTCGTGAACTTGCATTATTTTTATATTTATATATTTAACAATATTTTGCAATGTTAAACTTTTTATGTTTCACGTGGAACATAGTCATTGATTGCTGGCTGCGAAGCTGTTTTTCACGGTGCAATGTTTCACGTGGAACACTTGACCGTAAAACTTGGATTGATACGCTGTCTGAGTTACTGGATTTCTTTATTCGACACGGAGGTCGTCATGGCAGATGCGTCACAAAGCGGCGGGGGTTCGGGCTCCAAGAAACGCCCTTCTCGGCTTGGCCGGGGATTGAGTAGTTTGATGGCGACTCCGGTGCCGGTGGGTGCTCCGGAAGGTGGGGCTGGTACGGAGGCGAAGTCCAGCCCGGAACCAGCGACAGTCGGCGGAGGGGCGGTGGCCGTGGCTGAACCCAAGGCGGATGAATCGTCAATCGTGGACGGGGGCTACTCACGGATAGCCGTAAACTCGGTAACGCCGAACGCGTCTCAGCCCCGGCAGCATTTCGATGAAGAAGCTCTGGGTCGGTTGGCGGAGTCGATCCGGCGGGAAGGGTTGATTCAGCCGATCGTGGTGCGGAAGACGGGTGAGAATCAATTTGAATTGGTGGCGGGGGAGCGTCGTTGGCGGGCAGCCCAAGTGGCGGGGCTGGAAGCGATTCCCGCATTCGTCAAGGCTTTGAATGACAAGCAGGTTGCCGAGTGGGCCCTGATCGAGAACCTGCAGCGGGAAGACCTGAATCCCATCGAAAGGGCGGAGGCGTTCCAGCGGCTGGGGGATGTGTTCGGCCTGAACCACGAGGCGATCGCTGAGCGTGTGGGGCTGGAGCGGTCAACCGTAACCAACCTGCTCCGGCTCCTGAAACTCGCCCCCCCTGTCCGGGACATGGTGGTCCGTGGGCTGCTGTCCATGGGCCAATCGCGGGCCCTGGCTGGGGTCGAGGATCCCGCCCAACAACTGGCCCTGGCGGAGAAAACGATCAAGGACGGGCTGACCGTTCGACAGGTCGAGGCTGAGGCCAAAGCGATTTCAGCAGGTGAAACAAAGCCCACCCCCGCCGCGAAGAAGGCCGCCCGTGCCGCGTATCTCGACGACCTTGAACGCCAGATCGGCGAGCAGCTGAGCACCAAGGTCCAGATCAAGACCGCCCGGAAGAAGGGGGCCGGCACGCTGAGCATCCAGTTCTACAGCATCGATCAGTTCGACGAACTGCTGGGCAAGCTGGGCGTTGAAACCCAGTAACCGCCCTGTTCGCTATCTGAAAAAACTACGGCTGACGATACGGCTGCGTGGTCTGATAGACGCGCAGCCGTTGTCCTTCGTACCCCAAAAGAACCTCGAGATCGACACGCTCGAATCGCTGACTCAGATCCCAATACGGGTCAGCATCGAAAATATCCCACTTCTCAGGATCAGCCAAAAGGATGAGATCATCCTTTCGCATCGCCTCCCAGGCATCGGGTAAGACACGTGGATCGATCCAACGCGTCGGGCGTTGGGTGTAGTAGGGAAGGCTGCGGTCGCCGAATCCAACGGTCAGGATCTGCGGGTGCTCCAGCCCGGTGGCTGCGCGGACCTCGGCCACGGCGGCCGGCACGGAGTGGCGGCCATAGACCCGGTCCTCCGCGATGCACGCCCAGGCAACCACGTTCAACATCGCCAGCCACATCGCGATCGACCCCGTGATCTTCCTGGATCCGGAACGCCAGACACCCCGCCAATCCAGCGTAGCCCCGACGATCAATACCAACACAAGCGGCCAGAGATAAGCGGCCTCAGCCGGGCCAAAATCCCTCCAAATCATTCCAAACGCCAGCGCTAAGCAAACGAGCAATGCAAAAAAAACAAAGTATTGATATTTATATTTTTTTGTTTTTTCTTCTTTTATAAATTTTTCTCCGCCAACCCACCACGCCAGAGGAGCGGCGAGCGGCATCAGGTAGCTCATGAGCTTCCCGCTGATCAGCGTGAACACCAAGAGGGTTAGCCCGGCCATCATCAGCCAGAGCAGCACCTCGGATTTTGACTCTCGCAGCTCCGCCAGGGCAACGCGTAGTTGTGCGGGGCGGTGGGCGAGGAGCAGGGCGGTGGCGGGGAGCAGGCCGACCAATAGCACGGGGAAGAAGAACCACCAGGGCTCGGGGTGGTCGCCCGTGCCGACGGCCCGGTCAAACGTCTGGTACTTCCAGATGGCCCATGCCTCGGGGTGTTGCCAGGCAATCAGCAGCGCCCAGCCCGCCAGCGGAAGCAGGGCGGCGAGCAGCCCGAGCACGGGGCGAATCCTGCGGAGGGATTCGCGTTGCCCCGTCACGAGCAGCCAGATCATCAGTGCTCCGGGCGCAAGCAGTGCCGCCGGCCCCTTGGTGAGCAGCCCCAGCGCCACGGCCAACCACAACCCCGTCACCCAATACCCCCGGCGGTCCTTTACCGCGAGCACCCCGCAGGCCAGGGCCGCCGTGCTGAACAGGCCCAATAGGCCGTCGGTGATGCCCATCCGGCTGATCACGACGAACATGGGTGTCACCGACAGGATCGCCGTCGCCACCGCCGCCCGGCGGGCGCCGTGCAGCCGATACCCCAACCCGAAGACGATCGCCAGGGTCAGCACGCCCGATAACGCCGCGGGGATGCGGAGCGCCAGCTCCCCATCGCCCAGCAGCCGGATCGAACCCGCCATCAGCCAATAGGTCAACGGCGGCTTGGTCAGGTGCGGCTGATCGAAGTAGGTGGGGACGAGCAGGGGGGTCTGCCCCAACGCCATGCCGCGCGCAACCACGCCGTAGCGGGCCTCGGAATCGCCGTGGATCGGGTGGTTGCCCAGGCTGAAAAACAAGGGGAACACGCACAGCAGCGCGAAGGCCACCCAGCCGAGGCGGCACACGAGTCGCCCCTGCCCATCGTGCGGCGGGGCGGGTACGGCGTCGGCATGATCAGGCGTGTTGGCTTCGGACGGGTCGGCCATGCCCCGCATGGTAGAGCGTTAAGCGCACCTGTCACCGGCAAAGGCTGCCGGGCGATATTCCATCACCCGCGAAACCGTCCCTTCGAAACGCGTTTGCCATGTCGATCGCAGCGCTACGCCTCGGCCGAGACGTGGTCGGCGGCCAGATCAACCTCGATGGGCGGGTGTTCGGGCTGCCAGTTGAAATCGCGTTGCATGGCCGAGAGATCGACCAGGCCGTGCCCGCCATCCATGGGGCCGCGCACTTCCAGGTCGGGCAGATACTTCGCGGCGACCTCGGCGTTGGTCATCCCCTTGACCACCAACGACTGCGCGATGAAGTACTGGCGGTAGCCCGCCGCGGGCTGCTCGACCATCGCGCGCAGGGCGGTCGCCACGTCGTCGCTGGTGATGTAAGTCATGCCCTCGGCCAACCTGCGGTCGGTGGGCTCCAGGGGCTTGAAGTAGTGCCAGTTGTGCCGACGCTTCACAAACTCGACCCAAGGCAGGCGGACCGAGATCGCGGCGAGGTTGGCGTACTCGGTGGTCATCGCTTCGAGCATCTGTTCGCCGAAGGACTTGCTCATCGCATACGAGTTGTTGCCGGTGTTGCGAGGGAGGTTGCCATCAAACGGAAGATAGGGGTGATGACAAACCCGCATCTCACCCCGCCGCAGGCGCGAGCTGTGGTAGCCCAGCGTGGCCTGGACGGAACTGATGCCCACGATGTTGCGGATGCCCACCTGCAGGGCGGCGTAGTACACGTTGGCGTTCATCGCCATGTTCTGCGTCAGCACCTTCTGCTCGGGGCGTACGGCGTGGGCGTGGGCGTGGTTGCCCAAGTGGATCACCGCGTCACAGCCCTCGATCAACGGGTAGACCGCTTGTTCGTCGCAGAGGTCGGCCAGGTGCAGGCGGAAGGGCAGTTCGGGGCGGTACGCCACGTCCGTGGCCACGACCTCGTGGCCCACTTCCTGGAGGTGTTCCGCCACGCCAGACCCGATTCGACCTCCCGCACCAGTAATGAAAATTCGCATGATGCGCAAAGGTTAGCAATCGCCATGAGCGATTCCAGCACCAAATAAGGTTTCGGGCAATTTTTATCCCTCGAACGCCTTGAAGTGGCTGTCCTGTTGGGGCACCGCGTGGTCGAGGATGTCGTGGAGGATCCGGGCGGGCGAGCCGATCGAGTCGATGTCGACAATCGTGTCTGCCGGGTAGTGCTGGAGGACGGGTGCGGTCTCTTCCTCGTAGACCTCCCAGCGGTGGCGGATGACCTTCTCGTCCGCGTCGTCGTGGCGGTTGCTCTTCAGGGCCCGCCGACGCAGGCGTTCGAACATCGCCTCTTCATCCGAGCAGGTCAGGTGGATGATCTTGAGCACCTCGATGTGCTCGTCCATGATGCAGGCCTGCTCGAGCGTCCGGGGGATGCCGTCGAGGATCAGGAGGTCGGCGGCGGGCTTGTAGTCCCCGAGGATCGTCCGGGCGTGGATCGCACGGGCCCACATCTGCACCGTGATCTCGTCCGGCACCAGCTCGCCCCGAGACGAATACTCGTAGAACTTCCGGCCCAGCTCGGTGCTGATGTCGATGTTGCGGAACACGTCGCCGCAGGAGCAGTGGTAGAAGCCCGGGATCCGCCCCAGGATCGCACCCTGCGTGCCTTTGCCCGCGCCGGGGGCACCAAACAGCAGGATGGTTTTGTATGTTGGGTGGTCGGGCATGGGAATCTCTCTGCGGTTGGAATCGAAATGGGCGTCCATCATACGGAATCGACGGCCCACGCCCAAAGCTTTAGATTCCGAAGTGATAAAGACTTCGGACAATTCAGACCCCATAAGGCTTGATAGCGTACTTAACCGGTACTATTATCCCGATAGAACACTGATCCCCCTATATGGGGACCGTTCGAAACCCGCCCCCACCGAGACCGGCCATGCTACAGCTCACGCGAAAAACAGACTACGCCCTGGTTGCGCTGGCCGATCTGGCCCGACGGAAGCTAGACGAGGCCGGCCCAACCAGCGCCCGGACCATCGCCGAGGCCTACAGCATGCCCCTGCCCCTGCTGATGAACATCCTCAAGGAACTGGCCCAGGCCAAGCTCGTGACCTCGACCCGGGGCGCCTCGGGTGGCTACCAGATCGCGGTCGAGCCCTCGCGAGTCTCGATGCTGGAAGTCATCAACGCGATCGAGGGCCCGGTCAAGCTCTCGCCCTGCTGCGATCAGCTCCCCATCGCCGACCAGGGCTGCGGCCGGGAAGACCTCTGCCCGATCCACCAGGGGATCAACCGGGTCCACCGCCGGATCATCGACTTCTTCGGCCAGGTCATGCTCAACGAGCTGATCGACGAGCAGGTCGTCACCACGCCCCTGTCGACCAGCGCCAAATCCTGACCGCCGGACGCAGGTTGGCTAAAATAGACCGTTGCAATCCCCCCAAACTGATGTATTTTTTAGAGGGCTTTGACCAAAGCCCCTCCCCGACCGCTCACCACTGATTCCCCAGGAGACGCCCCATGGGCATCGAATTATCTGAAACCGCCGCCCGCGAAATCAAGACCATCATCGAGCAGCAAGAGCTCGACGCCGAAAACGTCCGCCTCCGCGTGGGCGTCAAGGGCGGCGGCTGCTCGGGCTTCAGCTACCTGCTGGACCTGACCGAGCAGTTCCGCGACACCGACGAAACCTTCGAGCAGCACGGCGTCAAGATCGTCTGCGACCCCAAGAGCTACCTCTACCTCAACGGCACCAACGTCGACTTCAAAGACGAAGTCATGGGCCGTGGGTTCGTCTTCAACAACCCCAACGCCACCAGCAGCTGCGGCTGCGGGTCCAGCTTCAGCGCCTAAGGCATTCCGCTCCGCGGCCTACGGCTGGCGCAACAACTTAGAAACACAGAAGCCCACGGACGCTGTCCGTGGGCTTTTTGCTGTATCCTCAAATTCTGGATCGGCTACGCTACATCACGTTGTAGCCCACCCAAACCACTCACTTTCTCCGGGAGTCCGGTCATGCTTCGTATCGTTGCCCTCATCCTTAATGTGCTCCTGATTCTGCTCGGAGTGCTCAGCCTGCTATCCATCAGTGTCTGTGGCATCGTGGGCGGTTTGGGGGCCGGGCTCATCAACCTCTTCACCCTCCTGCGCGGGGATGTACCCGATGGCTTTGAAAAGGCCACCGTGGTGTGCAACGGCGTAGCGATTCTCGGGGGGCTGTTCTCGATCCCCGCGGCTTACAGCTTCTTGTTGGGTGATCAATCGGGACAGCCGGGCGCAGCCGTCGCCGGCATGATCCAATTGGCCGTGGTCGGTGTGTTTATTAGCGCCGGTATCGTCACCGGCGTCTACGTCACCCAACGCTAACCGGGCACGGCTTGCATCAGCGCATCGATATGTGAGACACACGGATCACCTCACGCGAGGCCGGCTCCGTCTTCGTACCCCGGCTGTTCCCACGGCGTGGGGATGCTCGCGACCGCGGTCGTAACCTCTCGGTGCATCGCGTCGCGTTGGGCGAGGTCCAGGGGCTCGAAGTTGGTGGCCATCTGGGAGTTGGCGTTGAGGTGGTCCAAAGTGTCGAGGCCGACGATGGTGGTGGCGATGCCGTCGAGGCTCAGGGCGTAGCGGACGAGGTCGGTGCCCACGAGGTCGGCGTTGCGGGCACGGCGGACCGTCTTCATCGCGATCACGCCCATATCGCGCTCGCGGGCCAGCGGGAGCAGTTCGTCTTCGTAACGCCCTTCGTCGTCGCGCGTGCAGGGATACACGCTCAGTAACGCGTCGGGGTCAAAACGTTCGATCGCGTCCATGAGAAAACGTGCGCCGCTGTGGCCGGTGACGCCGAAGTGCGGAACGACCTTCTGGTCGATCAGTTCCCGCACCGCCCGGACACAGCCCTTTTCCATCTGGGCGAGGTCGTCTTTGTCGGGCTTGAGGTTGTGCAGGTGCAGCAGGTCGAGACGATCGGTTTGCAGATTCGTCAGGCTGGTTTCGACTTCGCGCATGAAGCCGTCGTAGTCACGGGCGGCGCTCTTGCTGACCAGGAAGATGCGGTCGCGGTTCGCTTTGACCACCGGGCCGATGATTTCTTCGCTGGTCTTGTAACCGCGGGCGGTGTCCCAGTAATTGATGCCGAGGTCGAGGGCGCTTTGGAGCAGGGCGTGGCCGGCCTCGCGGTCCTGGTCGTAGGGCCGGATAAACGCCGACCCCAAACCGAGGCCGAGGATCGAGACCTCGGCTTCGAGCCGGCCTAAACGGCGGCGGTCGACCTTGCCCGCGGCGGGCTCGGCCTTGGCGTCGTTGGCTTGTGCGGAAGAGGTAGAAGACGTCGCGGCGGCACCCAAACCCGCGGTGCTGGCGACGACCGATTTCAGGAAGTGACGGCGTGAATTCATGATGCCCCATCTTAGATCGAGCGACCAAGGCATCCAAGACTAAATCAGGCCAGCCGCTGCGCGCAACCGGACATGCTGTGCAACAATGGACACCATGGAACCCCTGGACGAAAAGAAGTTCGCTTCACGCGGCGGCTTGAAGCTGGAGGCGGCGCTCGAACACTTCGGCATCGATGTGACCGACGCGACGTGTGCCGACCTGGGCTGCTCGACCGGCGGGTTCGTGGATTGCCTGGTCCAACGCGGCGCCGCGAAAGTCTTTGCGGTGGATACCGCCTACGGCGAACTCGCGTGGAAGCTGCGGCAAGACGACCGCGTGGTCGTGATGGAACGCACCAATGCCTTGCACGCTAAGCCACAAGCGGCTTGCGATGTGGTTTCGCTCGACCTGGGCTGGACCAAACAGGACAAGGCGATCCCGGTGGCGCTGCGTTGGCTGAGCGATTCGCCGGACGCGCGGATCGTGTCGCTGGTGAAGCCGCACTACGAATCGGGGCAGCACAAACTGACGAACGAAGAGGCGGACGCCGAGACCCAGCGGGTGGTGGACGAGGTGCTGCCGGGGCTGGGCGTGGAAGTTCTCGGCTGGATCCGTTCGCCGATCCGCGGGGGCAAGGGGAAGAACCTGGAGCACTTGGCGGTGTTGAAGCGGGCGTGATGATTCGCTCGTTTCGATAACCGCGGCGGCCCCCGGTCATTGACCCGGGGCTAAATATTTGGGGGACACTACACTTTGCGGATGGCCAGCGAACAAGAGATTGAAGACGCCGGGCAGCTGCTCCGCGACGGCGGCATCGTGGCGATGCCCACCGAGACGGTGTACGGCTTGGCGGCGCACGCGCTCGACGCCGACGCGGTGGCGAAGGTGTTCGCCGCGAAGGCGCGGCCGAGTTTTGATCCGTTGATCGTCCACGTGCCGGACGCGGATACCGCTTGGTCGTTGGTGGCGATCGATCAACTCCACGACGGGTTGCACGGCTTGCCCGAGGTGTTGACCCAGGCATTTTGGCCCGGGCCGTTGACGATGGTGCTGCCCAAGCGCGAGTTCATCCCGGGGATCGTGACGTCGGGCTTGCAGACCGTCGGCGTGCGTGTGCCCGCCCACCCGGTGGCGCAGCAGCTGCTCGAGGCGGCGGGGGTGCCACTCGCCGCGCCGTCGGCAAACACGTTCGGCGGGATCAGCCCGACACGCGCCGAACACGTCACCGTTGAGTGTGACGCGGTGCTGGATGGCGGGCCTTGTGAGACCGGCGTCGAGTCCACCGTGGTGGGTTTTGACGCCGACGCCTCGGCCAGCGGGGTGGTGGTGCTGCGCCTGGGTGGCACGTCGGTCGAAGCGATCGAAGCGGTCGTCGGCGGGGCGGTGGCGGTGGCGAAGCCCGGTGAAAAGATCGCGTCGCCGGGCATGCTCGACCGTCACTACGCACCGCGCACACCGCTGCGTTTGGTCGACCGCATCGAAGACCTCGACCCGGCTTCGCTGGGCAATCAGCGCGTGGGCCTGCTGAGCCTGCGCGGCGAACAGGGACGGGGCATGGGCTTCGCCGCGGCGGAGGTGCTCAGCCCCTCGGCCGACCTGGTGGTGGCGGCGGCACAACTCTTCGAAGCGATGCACCGCCTCGACCGCGCGGGGCTCGACCTGATCGTTGCGCAACGCGTGCCAGACCGGGGCCTGGGGCGGGCGATCAACGATCGGCTCCGCCGTGCGGCGACCGCGTGAACCCGGTCGGACACGAACACCGTCCGTTTCGATCGCCGTTCAACCCCGCTTAATTTCCTGGCAAACCACGGATCGCAGCGTCGAACTGCCCACCCGATGCGCACCCCAAAAACTTTAATTTTTATTTGCTTTTTTTATTTAGAAATATTGCTTGTTTTCCCTTGTTTTCAAGGCGTTTTTGGCGTTTTTTTGCCCACATAAACTGAAGCGAAATTTAACCGACTTCTCACCGCCTGATTCCATTCAATTGGCATACTCTTCGCGTGAGTCATGGCAAGGGTCACGCCCTGCCGGGGCCACCCTCCCCTCGATCCCGTGGAACGGGATTCCCGCCCCCCGGGCGACCTGCGCTGGAAGCGCTCAGGGTCGCCTCCCCCACACCGCCCGACGCCAAGTTCGTGAAGTGACCCGACAGCACCCGGCACACGACACCCGGCTCGGACAACCTCAAGGAAGTGATGTGTTCCATGCAAGACCAAGCGATTCAAAACACCCTCGTTGAAGAAAACACTTCGACCCAAGCACCTGAATCCTTCTGGTCAGACGATCAGCCGATCTACGTCGCGCTCGCAGGCTCGGCGCTGGCGGCCGTCGCCTCGGTTCCCGTGCTGCTGGCGATCTGGGGCGCGGCTCCGATCCTGAACCTGCTCTACGTCGCGGCGCTGCTCGGCTTGCTGATCGGGATGACGGGCCTGTTCACCGCGGGGCTGATCCTCAATGCGATCCGGTTGGTGCAAACGATGCGAAGCCGCAAAACCGCCAAGTCGGACAACGGCCTGGTCGGCAAGCTGGCGTTCAACTGATTTGAAACGTCATCCAACAACGATTTCGTAGCCCCTCTCCGGCAACCCCGGTCGCTGGAGAGGGCACGATTCTGTTGGATTGCATTTGAGGCTGAATGGACTCAGCCCACCTCGCGGCGCTGGAAGAGGATGACCGCGAGAGCGAGGACGACCGTGGTGTACATCAGGGCGTAGGCGCTGACCATGCCCACCGCGCTGAGGGTGAAGTTGCCCTCCAAGTCATGGATGAACGAGTGGCCCTGGGTGATCGCGTCGGCTGGCCAGAGGAACTGCAGGTTCGGCGCGACCAGGTACAACAGCTTCTGAGCGATGTCGGCGATCTTCTGCGCGGCGGAGGTGTTGGCGGTGGCGACCGCGATCAGGCTCTGGAAGACATCCATGTCGGCCGGGAGGGAAAGGCGCTGGTTCACCTTGCCGCTGAGCGAACTGGTGATCGCACCGATCAGGAACGTGGCGATACAGATCAGAAGCGTCATCACCTGCCCCAGCCGGGTCGACACGGCGATGGCCACGGCGGTCAGGATGAGCACGGCCTCGAAGATGAACACCAGGCCGATGGCGATCTGCAGGAGTTGGCCGCGGTTATCCAGAAATTCGGTGAATGGGCTCTGCAGGGCCCATTCCTTGCCGACGACAAGGACCCCGGCGAACGCGAGGGTCGAGGTGATCGCCAGGGTTTTGATGAAGGTCGAGGTGAAGACCCAGTTGTAGAGGTAGTTCCCCACGGTCGCGACCGCGAGCGCCGCCAACCAGGCGAACAGGTTCAACATGATCACGGGCATGTCGAAGTCGTCACGGGCGGTGGACATGACGCCGTGGCGATAGGTTCCCATAAAAAGCAGGCTGAGCACCCAATAGGCGAGGAAAATCGCCGCCACGACGCCCAGGTACTTGCCGATCACAAAGAGCGCGCGGTTGACGGGCTTGCTGACGACGGTGAGGACGGTCTTCTGCTCGATCTCGCGGGACAGGACGCCGGTGGCGCTGAACGCGGCGAGCAGCATGCCGGTGAGGAACACCATCGATAAGCCCATGTCGATCAGGAGTTTCCGGTCGCCGTCCCCGGTTTCCATGGAGTAGGCCGAGAGTGAGGGGTTTAGGACCAGGCCCAGCGCCGCGATCAGCGTGAGCACGGTGAAGATCGGCTGGCGGATCGACTCGGTGAAGGTGTTGCGCGAGATGGTCAGAAGCTGTCGGATCATGAGAGTTCGGTATCATACGCAACCCCGCCGGTCGGGGGTCGCCGGGGCAAAGGGAACCGTCGGAGCCACGCGATTGTGTGGCAACGAGGTTCATCGTGAGTGGCTGGCGATGGTGCCCGCCACGGTGCCGTTCCGAGAACACCCCGGTGTTTCTCGCTCGAATGAACCTTTAGGCTTCCTAAGCGTACCATTAGACCACTCTTGTGATCTCATTTCGGCCTAAGATCGACCAATCCCTCGGAAATCTCCGCCGCACTCGCCCCCCAACTCCCGAACCCCACGCCAGGACGTTTCGCGTATGCCCCTCGGACCTGCTCAAGAATTGACCGACGACCAACAGACCTACGGCCGGGCCAGCTCGGCAGCGCTGCTGGGCCTCGGCACTCAACTCGTGTTTGTGATCATCGTGGCGGGCATGGGCCTGTACGGCCAGTCGCGCTCCTTCCACGCCGCGACGTGGTACCTCATCGGCGGCCTGCCGATCTGGATGATGCTCTGGCTGCTCTACAACCAGCACCGCCTCGAACGCGTCGAAGCGCTGGAGGCCGAGCAGCTCGCCCAGGAAGACGCCCGCGCCGCGGCCCTCTTCGACGAGGCCGGCCACAACCTCGCCACCGCCCGTAAGCGTCTGGGCAACTTCTACAAATGGGGGCTCAACGCGGTCTCCATCGCTGTCGCGGTCTACCTCGTGGGCGTGGGCCTCATCCTGTTCTTCAGCAACTGGAACCTGATCGACACCGTCGATGGAGCCAAAGACTACCGGCGTCTGTTCGATGGCGCGATGGGCAACCCCTTCACCAATCCCTGGATGCTGGTGGGTTTTACCGCGTTGCTGTCCTTCCTGGGGTTCCTGGTCGCTCGGTACATCGCGGGCATGACGCGGGTCGAGTCGTGGCAACTGCTCCGCGGCGGAGCGGCCTACCTCATCGGCAACGTCCTCGCGATCATGCTGCTGGGCATCGCGGTTGTGTTCGCCGTTGTCACCAAAAGCAACGGCGTGCTCGCTTCGCTCGCGCTGATCATCCCCGTGTTGATGATCGTGCTGGGCATCGAAACGCTGCTGGCGTTCATCTTCGGCATCTATCGCCCCCGCAAGGCCAATGAAGTCGTCCGCCCGGCATTCGACTCGCGTTTGCTGGGTTGGCTGACGAGCCCCGAATCGTTGGGCAAGATCGTCTCCGAAACGCTGAACTACCAATTCGGCTTCGAAATCACCAAGAGCTGGTTCTATGTCCTGCTCGGCCGGGCCCTGACGCCGCTGATCCTGGCGGGCGTGTTGATCCTGATCGGGCTGACCAGCATCGTCATCGTCGCCCCCAACCAGAAGGCGGTGATCACCAGCCGGGGTGAACTGGTCCGCATCGCCGACCCCGGCGTGAGTTTCAAGATGCCTTGGCCGATCGGCCGAGCGAAGAAAGTCGACGTCGAGCGGTCGCAGCAGATCGTGATCGGTGCCTACGAAGAATCCAAACGCATCCCCGGCATGGCCATGCTCTGGACCTCAGCACACATCGAGGGCAAAGAAGAGTACTTCGCCACCGCTCCGACGGTCATTGACGACCCCTCAATCCGTCAAAGCGTCGAGCAGGAGCTGCAAGGCCTCGAATCGTTTGACGGCGACGATCCGCTCGAAGCGGGAACCTCGCGCTTGGGCAGCCTCGTCTCTCTGCAGGCCATCGTCACTTACAACATCGGTGACCTCGAAGCCTATGTCTCCGAGAATGCACCCAGCCGCCCCGAGCAGCTGCTCGCCGCGATTGCTCAGCGCCACCTCAACGCCATCGTCGGCACTCAGCAAATCGATAATCTCATCGGGTCCGGCCGCATCGAGATCGGCCAAGAACTCTTGGAACTGATCCGCAACGATGTATCCGCCTACGGCATCAACGTGCAAAACGTCTCGCTTTACGACGTCCACCCGCCCCGCGAAGGGGAAGTCGCGGCGGCCTTCCTGCAGCAGGTCAACGCCCTGCAGTCGCAGAAGACCGCGATCGAAAACGCTCAGCGTGACGCCATCGGCATCCTCAGCAGCGCTGCGGGTTCGCGGGCCGAGGCCCTGCGAGCCGAGAAAGCGATCCAGGAACTGACCAAGCTCCGTCAGCAGCGCCAAGCCGAGGAAAACTCGGACGAACTCGACCAGGAAATCCTTGAACAAGAGACCCGGATCAACCGCCTGATCGATCAGGCCGGTGGCGAAGCGGCCCGCATCCTCGCCGACGCCCGCCAGGAACGTTGGAAGGTCGCCTTGGTCGAGAACTCCGAGTCCAGCCGATTCGCTTTCGAGCTCGCCGCGTTTAACCTTGCTCCGGACTATTTCAAGTCCCGTCATTACCTCAACGCGATCGCCGAGTCCTTCGGCCAGAGCAACCGTCGGGTGATCTCGACCGTGCCCATCACCGACGACTCGACCATCCGCCTGAACCTCGAAGAGGCCAACACCGCGACCGAGTTCTTCAACCCCGAATAGGCCTGGCCCACGCCAGCCCCGCTCTCTCATATTCACGATCCCTTTATTCGTACTGTTTCCTGCCACCTGTCATGCGAAAACTCACCACCCTCCTCATCGCCGCGATCATCTGTGTTGTGCTCGTGCTGTACATGTTCTTCTTCCAGGTCAGCTTCGACGAGCGTGCCGTCATCACGACCTTCGCCAAGGCCGAGCGCCCGGTCTACGCCGAGGACGGCGTAACGATCGTCGAGGCCAACAGCCTGATTATCGAGCCGGGCATCCGCCCCAAGCTGCCCTGGCCGATCCAGAAGGTCTACCGCTACCCGACCAAGGTGCAGCTGCTCGAACAAGAGCTCTCGCAACTCCAGACCGCGGACGAAAATTCGATCGTTCTCAAGACCTACGTCACCTGGCGGATCTCCGACCCGTACCAGTTCTTCGTCGCGCTGCAGAACGTAGAGCAGGCCAAGGACCGGATCGGCACACAGATGCAGGACCTCAAAGGCGAGTTCTCTAACTACCGCTTCGACCAGATGGTCAACACCGACCTCGACGCCCTGGCCCTCGACGAGATCGAAAGCACCATCACCGAATTGCTCCGCCAGCGGATCATTGACTTGGATTACGGTATCGATATCGAACAGGTCGGCATCCGCCGTATCCTCTTCCCCGAAGCCACCACCGAAAAAGTCTTCGAGCGGATGCGCTCCACCCGCCAGCGTCTGGCCGCCAGCGCCGAGCAAGAAGGCGAGAACCAAGCCACCGCGATCCGTTCCGAGGCCGAGCGCGTCAAGGGCCAGATCCTGAGCTTCGCCAACGCCGAGGCCGAGCGCATCAAGGCCGAGGGTATCCGAGAAGGCACCAAGAACTACAGCCTCTTCGCCGAGAACCCCGAGCTGGCGATCTTCCTGTCCAAGGTCGACACCCTCAAGAAGACCCTGCCCGGCTCGACGCTGATCCTCGACGCCAACGCCATGCAGTTCATGGACCTGTTGATCACCCCCGAAAGCGACGCCTCGCAAGAAGGTGGTGACGAGTAATTATGGCTGACGAACCCCAAGAACAAGAACAAGAACAAGCACAGGACCAAGGCCTGCCTCCCGCGCCGCCGCGCGAAGAGCCCTCCGTCCAAGCGATCGACCCCGCCCAACAGTCGCTGGCCGACGCGCTGCGCGTCAGCTTCGGCCTGCTCCGGCTGGTGATGGTCGTCCTGGTGGTCGTTTACCTGTGCAGCGGGATCTACCAGGTCCCCGAGCAGAAAGAGGCGGTGGTCACCCGCTTCGGCAAGATCGTCACCGACTCGGCCGGAAAGGCGACCAAAGACCGTGGCCTTCACTTCGGCTGGCCCTTCCCGATCGACAACGTCATCCTCGTTCCCGTCAACGAGCGGACCATCGATATTTCGCAGGCTTTTGTCTACGAGGGGGAAGGCGGGAGCCGTCCGCTCAATCCCGATAAGGACGGCTCGCTGATCACCGGCGACGCCAACCTGGTCCACGCCCGGTTCAACGCCGGCTACCGCATCTCCGACCCCGTTGCCTTCCTGGCCAATTTCGGTGACCCGGAAGGCGTCACCAGCGAACGCCTCAGCGTTCGTGGCGGCGCCGAGACGATCTACGTTGACGCCAACCTCACCGGCCTGCAGATCGCCGATGCCCTGGTCACCAACATGGTCGAACAAGGGGTGGTCCACGCCGTAGCAAGCCAGCCGGTCGTTGCCCTGATCGGCAGCAGCCTCGACAGCGATCAAGCCCGCGCGATCGCCCAAGCCAAGCTCGACGAGTTGGCGGTCGGCATCACGTTGACCAACATCACCATGCGGCTACCGGAGATGCCGCAATCCGTGGCGGACGCCTACCAACTCGTGGCCCAGGCCGAGGCCACACGCGCCACCCGCATCAACGAAGCAGAGTCCGATCGCACCAAGCTGCTGGGCGAAGCCGCGGGCAAGGGGGCGCTGCCAGTACGAGGCCAAGACGGCCCGCTCGTACAGTTGCTCAAGGAATACGAGATCGCCACCACGCTCGACGATACCGAGCGCATCGCCGAACTCGACACCCAGCTCAGCGAGGTCTTCCGCTCCCTGACCGTCACCGGTGACGACGGCGAATCACTGCCCATCGGCGGGGAGACCGCGACGATCATCAACAACGCCCAGATCCA
This sequence comes from Algisphaera agarilytica, assembly GCF_014207595.1. NCBI lineage: Bacteria > Pseudomonadati > Planctomycetota > Phycisphaerae > Phycisphaerales > Phycisphaeraceae > Algisphaera > Algisphaera agarilytica. The sequence goes on along the minus strand of NZ_JACHGY010000001.1, from coordinate 1,978,714 downwards.
GCGTTCCCAGATCGCGCAGCGTCTCAAGACCGAAGCCGAGACCGTGCTAGAACTCAAAGAAGCATTCGAGAAGGACCCCGAACTCTTCAAGCAGCGCCGCTGGCAGTACGTCCTGCGTGAAGTCTTCAGCGAAGACTCGGGCATCGAGCTGTTCTACGCCAATTCGGGCCAGCGGATCCACCTTGATGTGAACCGCGACCCCAACATCGCTCGTACGAAAGAACGCGACCGACTCGAATCTGAAATCGAGCAAGCGAAGGAAGACAAACGCGCCGGTCGTTGAATTTGATCGGCCCGCGATGAACTGATCCCGCCCCGGTGTCATCACCGTCATTTGCGCCTGAATTTCATCGATCATCCATAACCCATCAATCCCATGACCCAACTCGCCACTGAAACCTCGCCCTCCTCGGCCACCAGCACCTCGCACGAGCACCTCATCCAGTGTGCGCGGTTGACTAAGGTGTTCAAGGACTTCTGGCTGCGCGACCGGGTTACGGCGGTGAACAACATCGACCTCGATGTCCGCCGCGGCGAAGTCTTCGGCCTGCTCGGCCCCAACGGCTCGGGCAAGTCCACCACCATCAAGATGATCCTCGGCCTGCTCCACCCGACCTCGGGCATCGTCTCGGTGTTCGGCAAGCCCGCCCGCGACGTGTCCGTGAAGAAGAACATCGGCTACCTCCCCGAAGAGTCCTACCTCTACCGGTTCCTCAACGCCCGGGAGACGCTCGAGTACTACGGAAAGCTTTTCCACCAGGACCGACGTAAACGCCAGCAACGCATCGACATGCTGCTCGAAATGGTCGGCCTCGATAAAGTCCAACGCCGACCCATCGGCGAATACTCCAAGGGCATGCAACGACGCATCGGCTTGGCCCAGGCTCTGATCAACGACCCGCAGCTGCTGATCCTCGACGAGCCGACCACCGGGCTTGACCCGATCGGTACCCGCCAGATCAAAGACCTGATCCTCCGGCTCCGCGACACCGGCAAGACCGTCCTGCTCTGCTCGCACCTGCTCTCGGACGTCGAAGACGTCACCGACCGCGCCGCGATCATGTTTGGCGGCAAGGTGCGTCGCTCCGGCACCATCGAGGAGTTGCTGGCGAGCGAAGACCAGACCACCGTCACCATGCCGACGCTGTCGAGCGTGGACACCGAAAAGCTTGTGGCGGCGCTCGAAGCCATGGGCGTGACCGAGGTGCAGGTCAAGCAGTCGCGTCAGAAACTCGAGTCGCTGTTCCTGGACATCGTGCACCAGGCTCAGGCCGAGGGCGTCAAGACCGCCGGCGCAGGCAACGCCGGCCAGGTCGCCGCGTTCCTCACCGAGGCCGAGGAGCGTTCGGCCCACATGCCCGAAGACACCGACGCGGCGAAGGTCCTCGACCAACTCACGTCGGTCACGCCGGTCGAACCCGTATCCACGCCCGATCCCGAACCCGCCCCGGTGGCACCGGAGAAGGCCGCGGCCGACGACGTACTCTCCGGCCTGACCGGCGAGAAGCCCCAAGAACCCGAACCCAAAACCGAAGCCAAGCCCACACCCCCGCCCGCTTCGCCGAACAAGCCTTCGGCGAAGGCGGACCAGTCCGTGTTGGATGACCTGCTGGGGTAACTCATATCATGAAGCGACCCCGACCTTCAGTTTGGTGGATCAGTTACCTCGTCATCATTTTGGTGACGATGGGCCTGTGGTTTTTACTCCAAGGCCAAGGCTCGGCGTTAATGGCCTCCCTGGCTTACTTAGCAGGTAGCATCGGTGCTTTCGTCTGGCTCTTGGCGGGCTTGGTCTGGTGGCGAGAAAACCCCTGGGTCGCCAAGATCGCTCGGATCCTCATCCTGACCTGGACCGCAGGACTTATTGCCGGTTTCTTTTTTCAACTGGGCTATGAGAGTGCCGCGATTGTTTTCACCGGGGCGTGGGGCATGGCGGTCGCGTTTATGCTCGGGCTGGAGCTGCTTCGTCTCGCGTTCTCGCCGGGCTGGGCGGTGCTGGGCGTGGCCCGGACGCTGCTGGATGAAGCGATCCGCATGAAGATGGCGTTGATCTTTGTGGTCATGCTCTTACTGCTCGTACCCGTGCTGCCGTTTATGCTAGGCGGTGAGACCCGGCTGCAATACCGCCTCGAATCGTTTCTCACCTACGCCCTGACGCTGATCTCGACCCTGCTCGCCGCGATGACCATCCTGCTGGCAGCGCGGACCGTCAGCAGCGAACTCACCGATCGGCAAGCGTTCCTCACTCTGACCAAGCCGGTCAGCCGTTCGGGCTACCTCGCGGGCAAGTGGATCGGCATCATGGGGCTGAACCTGCTGTTGCTGGTGGTGTCGGGTGTGGGCGTCATCTCATTCGTCAAGGTGATCGAGCGCACCCCCGCGATGGACGCCGCCGACTTCATCGCGTCGAAGGAACAGGTGCTGTCGGCCCGAGCCTCCGCCGAGCCGGTGCCGATCGACAACTCCGCCTTGCAGTTTGATTTCGAAGAACGCCTCAAAGATCTACGCCTGCGTGGAGGTGACCCCCGGATCTATGGAAACGTGGGCGACCCGATCACGCAGGTCAACCCCGCTCAACGCTCTGCGCTTCAACTCGACGCATTGCGCCAGTGGATGACCATCGCCCCACGCAACAGCACGACGTATCGCTTCACCGGGCTCCAAGCCGCAAAAGAAGCCGGTCCCACCTTGCAACTAAAGTTCAAGCCCAAGGCGGCCTCGGCGGCCAGCGACGGCATGGTCCGGCTTGCGTTCCGCGTCAACGACCGGCCCTACGCCAACCCGCTCCCCGACCCCGACCTTTTCGGTCGACCCATCCCGCTGATCCGCAACAACACTTTCCACACCGCAACGTTCCTGACCGAAGACATCCGCGACGACGGGACGTTGGACCTGACCATCACCAACACCGGAGCCGACGTCGGCCAATCCGCGATCAGCTTCAAGCCCGGAGAAGGGCTGGAACTTTTTTACAAGGTCGGCGGTTTCGAGACGAACCTAGCTAAGGGCCTGCTGGTCATGTGGATCCGCCTCGGCTTCCTCGCGGCCGTGGGCCTGGCGGCGGCGACCTTCCTGGGATTCCCGACGGCTTGCTTGGCGTGCTTCCTGGTCTACTTTGCCGCCGTCGGCAGCGACTACCTCGGCAGCTCGCTCGCCAACTACGCGTCGATTCCACGCGATGAGGTTCCTTGGTGGGACAAAATCTGGTTGACCGTGGGCAAACTGGTCCAACACCTAAAAGACGGCGAGTTGTATGACGGGTTCAAACTCGTGGTCCGTCTGATCGGCGAGGGGTTCACCTTCGTGGTGCCGCCGATGTCGAAGTACAGCCCGACCCCGCTAGTCGCTTACGGACGCGTGGTCGATAACTCCATGGTTTTGGGCTCACTTGTCCGAATCGGCCTGGTCAGTACCGGCGTAGTCGCGCTGTTCGCGGCGTTCGTCTTCGGCCGACGCGAAGTGGCCAAGGTGACGGTGTAGTTGTTTGGTGATTGGATGAATTAGCGATTTGGCGATTGGCTAAAGCACCCCACACCACCCACGACTGTTTCGCGATCGCCCAATCACCCAATCACAAAATCACCCAATGTCTAAAGACCGCCTGACCCAACTCGTTGCTCTGCTCGTGATCATCGTCGCGCTGACCGGCAGCATGCTGATGATCAACCCGATCAACCAGCAACGCCGGGACCTGCAGCTCACGTTTGCGGTTGACAGCAACCAGGCCGACCCGCCGCAGTACGCGCTACTCGCCGCGGGCCTGGGTAGTTTCCGGGGCGTAGCGGTCAATACGCTGTGGTACCGCATGGAGATGATGAAGCGCGATGGCCAATTCGCCGAGGCCAACACCCTGGCGACCTGGATCACCTACCTTCAACCCCGTTTCCCACAGGTCTGGGGCTTCCAGGCGTGGAACATGGCCTACAACTTTTCGGTCGAGACCTACACCCCGCAGGAACGCTACGACTGGGTCAACAAAGGCATCCGGCTGCTCCGCGAGCAGGGCATCCCGTACAACCCCAACTCCGTCCGGCTCTATCGCGAGCTCGGGTGGATCCTCTTCCACAAAGTCGGACAGAGCACCGACGACGTGAACTGGTACTACAAAGGTGAGTTCGCCCGGGAGTGGGAAGAACTCCTCGGAGCGGCTCCCGAGCAACTCAACGCCGCCGGGGTGATCAGTGAGATGGGGCGGATCGCCGTGATGGCCGACCGGTATTTTGCGGTCGACAGCCCGAACGTCCGCGTCAGCCAAGATCTGGAAGCGTTGATCGAAGCGGAGGTCATCCCCGAGATCAACGAACGGGCCGAGGCGTTGCAAGACATGGGTATCGTCGCGCTGGATCAAGCGCTTCGGTCCATCCGACAAACGGTTCCCGACCGTAACGAGGAGGGCCAAGCGGGGCTGGACCTCCTGCTGGAGTCGACCGCGGACCAACTCAACCGTGCCGAGCGTGACGCGGCGACGGCGTTCGTAGAAGACTACCCCGCCGCCGGCGTCTTGGTCGACGAGCTACGTCGACGCGGCATGGGGCTTGACCAAAAAACCCTGCGGGCGTTTGGCAAATGCATCATGTACCTCCGCTTCCGGTCGCCGGAGATCGTCCAGGGCCTGCCCGATTCGCTGATGCCGCCAGAAGCCCGTGAGGTCTTGCCGCTGATTCTTCAGGTCCAGGCCGAAGACCTCGACAGCGGGTTGCGTGAGGCGCTGCTCGGGGAGTTGCTGCCTTTCCTGCGGGCCAAGGTTCTCATCGAGGACTACCACATGCAGCCGGTGAAGATGTATCAGTACATGGCTCCGATCCCGGAAAACAAGAAAGACGACCCGTTCTACCCCGGTCACTACGGGCCGCTGGACTGGCGCCATCCCCATACCCACAGCCTCTACTGGGCACGATTGGGGGTCGAGCAATACTTCGATCTCCGCGACGAAAGCAAGGTCGACATCCTCAACACCCAACGCATGGCGTTGCACTCCATGCAGGCCCTCAGCGACGCGGGCACGGTCTCGTTCAACCCGTTCAATCGCCCCGGCCAACAGATCGACCTGCTACCCGACCCCGACTATATCGAGGGCTACTTCAAGATCGTCGATGAAACCAAAGCGATGGCCAACGACGAACAACTCGGCCAACGCATCAGAGAAGAGGCTTTTGAAGGTGGTGAAGAGAACTTCCTGCAAAAAGCTGTGCTGTATTCCTTCCTCTACGGCAGCCGCCCCCAGGCCGAGTACTACTACCAGCGACTCATCGATGAATACAGCGAATCCGGACAAGCGTACACCCGAGGGATTTACGAAAACCTTTCGCTAGAAGACTTCGTCGCCTGGATGATCTACGACGACGACCTGGGCCGACCGGGCATGATCTCGCTGATCAACTCGCGCTTTATCGAGGCCTACCGGCAAGGCCTTGCCTCCGGCAACGTCCGCGGGATGCAAGTGTTCAACCAGAACCTCGCCCTCGCGCAGAACGTGCACCGCATGTACAACGAGAAATTCAGCTACGAGACGGGCCTCGACGTCGGCGGGGGCCGGCTCCGGTTGCCGCCGTTCTCGCAGATGGCCGAGGACGCGTTCGCCCAATTCATGACCGACCGGAAGCACGACCTGTTTATCCGACTCAACGCGTATCGAACGGCCTACATCAACTATCAGAGCCTGCCCTTAGCGCCCCGCACCTATCGCCGATGGGAGCAAGCGGTTTCGGCCGAGGTCGTCGCGGCAGGCTTCGACCCGGCCGTTGCGATTCCCGAGCCGCCGAACGTGGTCGAAACGGTGGAAGGCGCCGGGGGCCAGCAGGGCGGCGCAACCATCCAGAGGCAGTAGTTCAGAATCGTTTCGCTTGTCATCAAACCTAGCCCGCCAAGCTGAAGTTGGGCAAGGTGATCAAAGCGTCTCGACCGAGAGTTTGACCAGCAGCGTGTGTGAAGCGCCGGGCGCCAGGCTTACCGCTTCGTCGCCGATGTTGGCCGACTCGATGCAGCACATGCCCGTCCATTCGTCGTCGCCGAAGTCGGCGGTGCTTTGCGACTTGCCGATCCACGGGTTCCACACCACCGTCGAAAGGCTGCCGAGTTTTTCGACCTTAATCTTGCGGTTCATCACCGGGTCGTTGAGCACACAGGTCGCCTGGGTGTCGACATAAACACGGTCGGTCTCTGCCGTGAAGGTCACCGGGTGCTCACCCTGATCGCATACCTTCATATCTTGAAGCTTGTCGATAAACCGTGTGTATTCGAGGCCGGCAATCGTTACCTCGCGTGCATCGCCGACGCGGAAGTAGGTGTGCAGCGCCGCCTCAAACGTCTGGTCGGTATCGGCGATATTGGTCACCGTCAGATTCAGCGTGAGCTGCTTGCCAAACGTCACGCGATAGTCGGCGTGCAGCTGGTCCAGGGTGGTCACCATCTGCGTCTCGACGCCGGCGGGGCCTTGGGCGGTCTGGGTCAGCCGCCACGGGATCGTGCGGACCAGCCCGTGCGCGGGGGCGCTTGGGTCGGTCGGGTGCGGGCCGAACCACGGGAAGCAGATCGGCACGCCGCCGCGGATCGCCTTGCCGTCGCGGTAGACCGCGTGAGCAGAAGTAAACAGCACCGGCTCCTCGCCCGCGGGCTTCCAATCGGTAACAGTCGCCCCATGCAGGTACTGGGCGCCGGAGCAGTGATCCGTCTCAACCCGGAGCCGTGGCAACTCGCCTTCACCGGGCTGAACGGTCAGGGCCTCGGGCAGGCTGAACTCTTCGGCGCGTTCGAGTATGGATTCGGGCATGGGGGTATGGTCGAAGCTGGAACAGTGTGTGTCAACGTTCAACCACCCAGCTGCGACATCGCACGGTTGCCGCGCGGGCTGTGGGTTTCGGGTTTCTCGGCCACGCAGCGGGCCATCAGCTGGATCAAATCGGGCTGCGGATCGTCGTTGCTCCGGAGGGTAGGCAGCAAGTCCACCTCCCCGCCATCGAAGAGGCAGGCCCGCAACTCCCCCCGAGCGGTGAGGCGCAAACGGTTGCACGTCTCGCAGAACGGCTGGCTCATCGCAGAGATGAAGCCCAGCCGCCCGGGCACGACCCCGGGGCGGTCGAGCCGATAGACCTGCGCCGGCCCGACACCGGGCTCGCGGTCGCGATGCACCGACACCAATGGGCCGTGCTGCGCCTCGATGCGTTGGATGATCTGCTGGTTGTCGACCGTGAACGTGTTTGCCCCGAGCAAACTCTGGGTCAGCGTACTTTCCCCTAGAGGCATGTACTCAATAAAACGCACGGTCCACGGATGCTCGAGGGTCAGCGCCGCGAAGTCGGGGGTTTCGTGGTCGTTGACCCCGCCGATGACCACGACGTTGAGCTTGAGCTTCTCGAATCCCGCCTGGGTCGCAGCATTGATCCCCGCCCAGACCTGTTCCAGGGTGAATCCGCGATCGCCGCTGATCTTCCCGAAGGTCTGGGGGTCCAGCGAATCGAGCGACACCGTGATGCGGTCCAGGCCGGCCTCACGCAGTTCATGGGCGAGCTGGCCGCCGCGTTGGCCCAGACGCAGGCCGTTGGTGGTCATGGAGAGGTCTTCGGGGCCCAGGGCCGCGAGTCGTCGGACGAGTTCGACCAGGTCTTTGCGGAGCGTGGGCTCGCCGCCGGTGATCTTGAAATGGGTCACGCCCGCCTCGCGTGCGGCGGCGGCCACCGCGACGATATCGTCGGCCGAGAGCAGGTCGGCGTGGTCGTAGAACGTGACCCCGTCGTCGGGCATGCAGTACACGCACCGCAGGTTGCACCGGTCGGTCAAAGACAACCGCAGCAGCTTCACCGCCGAAAGCGACCGGGGCCCCTGGGCGAACTTCGGCCGCTGGGGCAGGTCATCGAGAATGGGTAGGGCCAGGGACATCCGATCCGATTATAGGGACGCCCCGCATGCGTAGGGTCCGATTTGCGAACCGACTGTAGCCGGTGTTGGTTGTCGGGCGGGGCGGCTGCTAAAGTGCGTGGACCGATGTACGAATTGGCCTGCCCATCCTGCCGAGATAAACGCGTGTCGCCGTTTCTGCGCGTCGGCGCAGCCACCCAATGCCCGTCCTGCGGCCACACCTGGCGGATTAGTGCGTCACACATCCACCGCCAGGAAAATCGGCCGGAAGCGCCCGAGCCTTCGATCCAGGAAGACCCGCCGCCCGCCGACCCGCGCTCGGACAGCAGCGTGACCGGGATGTCGGGCCTGAGCGACCTGATGCAGGCCGAGCCCCAGGCCAAGCCCGGCGACAGCACGATTGGTGGCACGCCCCCGCCGATCCGCGAAGCCAAGTTCGCCTCCACTGAAGCCGCCCAGGAACTCGCCCGCTCCGCCGCCAACCTCAAGCAAACCCAGCGCCCCGGTGCGATGTCGAGCCAGAACCGGCGCATGGCCATCCTCATCATCGCCGTACTCGCGCTGGGCGTCGCCATGGCGGGAATCGGGCTCGCGGTACTCGGCGGCGACAAGCAGGACCTGCCCGAGATCTCCAGGCCCGATGCCGCCACCCAGGACGCCGATCCGTCTCTCGACAACATCGGGCCACCCACCCAGCCCGGCAAACCCGACGACACCGCGGGCGGGGCCGGCTGAGCGATGTTTTTCCCCATCAGCACCGACCGCAAGTTCAAACGCACCCCGTGGGTGAACTACGGCCTCATCGCGGCCAACATCATCGTCTACGGCTTCACCTGGCAGTCCAGCCAGCAATTCAGCCTCTATTCCGGCGGCGGCTATAGCATCCCCGAGATCTTCCAGAACGCCCCGGGTGTCGGCCTGTGGCTCTGGCCGGACGAGCCCAACACCCGGCTCTACCAGTTCATCACTTACCAGTTCCTGCACGCCGGCCCCGAACCGATGCCGTTCCTGGGCATCAGCATGCCGCTGCACCTGATCTTCAACATGCTGTTCCTCTACGTCTTCGGCAACGCCGTCGAAGACCGCATGGGCAAGCTCGGCTACCTGGGCTTCTACCTCAGCGCAGGTGTCCTCGCCGGGCTGGCCCACATCTCCGACCCAACCGCCGGCCCGGTGCTCGGCGCGTCCGGCTCCGTTGCCGCGGTCACGGGGATCTACCTTGCGCTGTTCCCCCTGTCCAACGTCACCATCGCGTACTGGCTGCTGATTTTCTTCGGAAGCTTTGTCATCTCCTCGATGGTGCTGATCCTGTTCCGTGTTGTGCTCGACCTGGTCTTCCACTTCAGCGGCTACGGCAACACCGCCTACGTCGCCCACCTCGCGGGCTACCTCTACGGCTTCATCATCGGGATGGCAATGCTGCTCACGCGTCTGCTGCCGCGCGAGCCGTATGACCTGCTCGCGCTGATCGAGCAGAAACGGCGTCGCTCGCAGTTCAAACGCCTCGCCGCCGAAGGATTCAAGCCCTGGGAACACGAGCAAGCGGCCGACACCTCCCATACCGAGGCCGGCTCGGCTGCGGCCGTCCCCGCGCCGTCGCCCATGGACCAAGACCTCATGCAGCGGCGTGGCGAGGTCTCCAAGGCCGCCGCCGACCAGGACATGGCGTTGGCCGCCGAGCGTTACACCGCTCTGCTGGAGAACCACCCCCGGCAAGTGATGCCCCAGACCACGCAGCTCGATCTGGCCAACCAGCTCATGGCCGAAGGTCGATACGACACCGCAGCCCGCGCGTACGAGCTGTTCCTCGACACCTACCGCGACTACGGCCAGCAGTCTCAGATCAAGCTGATCCTCGGCCTGATCTACGCCCGCTACCTCCGGCAACCCGACCGGGCCCGCGAACTACTCAAGGCCGCCCGCTCAAGCCTGAGCTCCAGCGAACAGGCCCTCGCCGACCAGGCGTTGTCCGGGATCGCGTAACTCTTGATGTGGATTTCGGTTTGATTCCCCTCCCTTGAGGGAGGGGCTAGGGGAGGGTGCCGAGGCATCGAAGATTCAGATCACTTCGCAAACCCATAACGGCCCATCACCCCCACCCGACCTCCCCCTCAAGGGGGAGGGGTAAAACCAACAATCCGCACCTTCAACCTTCGCTTTGTGACCCCCGAGCCATTCTCATAGAATGCCGCGCCCGGCCATCGTTTTGGCCCGGTTTGACCCCACCCCCACCCCGTTCCCCGGAGCGTCTCGAATGAGTGCAGGAAACGCCGTCATCGGCCAGTCCGGCGGCCCCACCGCCGTCATCAACCAGTCCCTCGTCGGCGTCGTCGAAGCGCTGCAGGCCTCCATCGCCGCCGGCGAAGGCAAGGTCAACAAGATCCTCGGGGCTCACCACGCCGTCGCCGGCATGGTCAAGGACGACTACATCGACCTGACCACCCGCACCCAGGACTTCCTCGACCGCATCGCCGACACCCCGTCGTCGGCCCTCGGCTCGTCCCGCGACAAGCCCGACGCCGCCTACTGCAAGCGCATCTTCGAGAGCTTCGCCAAGCAGGACGTGCACTACTTCTTCTACGCCGGCGGCAACGACAGCTCCGACACCTGCCGCATCATCGCCGAGATGGCCGCCGAGCAGGGCTACGACCTTACCGCCTACCACGTGCCCAAGACCATCGACAACGACCTCATGGTCAACGACCACACCCCCGGCTTCGGCAGCGCCGCCAAGTTCGTCGCCCAGGCCTTCATGGGTGACAACCTCGACAACGCCGCGCTCCCCGGCATCAAGATCAACATCGTCATGGGCCGCCACGCCGGCTTCCTCACCGCCGCGTCCATGCTCGGCCGCCGCGAAGGCAAGAACGACGGTCCGCACCTGATCTACGTCCCCGAGGCCGACTTCAGCGAGGAGAAGTTCCTCGCCGACGTCGAACGCGTCTACACCCAGCACGGCCGCTGCCTCATCGCCGTCTCCGAAGGCATCCACGATTCCGACGGCAACCCGATGATGACCAAGCTCCAGGACGAAGTCGAGAAAGATGCCCACGGCAACGTCCAGCTCTCGGGCACCGGCGCCCTGGGCGACCTACTGGCCGGCCTCATCAAGACCAAGCTCGGCGAAAAGCTCGGCCAAAAACTCCGCGTCCGCGCCGACACCTTCGGCTACCTGCAACGCTCGTTCGTCGGTTGCGCCAGCGCCGTCGACCAGGCCGAGGCCCGTCAGTGCGGCCGCGAAGCCGTGAAGCACGCCCTCGCCGGCGAGCACAAGTCCGGCTCGATCGCCATGATCCGCAAGCCCGGCGACGCCTACGAGATCGAGTACAAACGTATCGAGATCAAAGAGGTCGCCGCCCTGACCCAGCACCTCGATCCGAAGTACATCCTCGACGGCTGCGACATCGCGGAAAGCTTCCGCGACTACGCCGGCCCCATTGTGGGCGATTTGCCGGTCGTCGAGTCGTTCTGAATTATCATCAGTCTGGATGGGTGAACAATCGTTTTCCGAGCCCTTCATCTGGGTCGAGCTGTCGCATGCCGCAGGAATAGCTCTTGCTTGTCTGCGGTATTTCGGTATTTCGGTATTTTACTCTCAGGAAATTGGAATGGTATCAAACTTATCCGGGATGAAATAAATGTTTTTTAGTCATGAAAAAATGACTAACCGATCCAGAGGTTTCATCTTTGGGGGCTCTGTGGTTTTGGCCAATCTTATGTGGCCCACGCCCGAATCTAGCTCGCAAACACTTCCATCGGGAACCATCGACGCTCCCCCGATGGTGATAGGCGATTCCGAATCGATTGGAGCAAACACCACACTCAATGTGTACGACGCCGGCGTGGTGGGGAACTTCTTCAAAGTAGGCTTGATCAATGAAACTACTTTGAATACTGAGCTAAACATTAGTGGGGGAGAGGTAGGCCGTAACCTCACGGTGTACTCTGGGGGCGTCGTCAATATGTCGGGAGGAATCATTGGTCGGACGCCAAGCATTTTGCGTGGCGCAGAGTTCCATCTCAGCGGAGGCACAGTTGGTGAACTTTTTAGAGCCAGGTATGACAGCATATTCAGCATGAGTGGAGGCTACCTGGGCAAGTCCGCAACTATCACTACTGGCAACACTGTCAACATCAGCGGAGGCGAAATTGATAGCTCCCTCCAAATAAGCGATGGGGAAGTCAACATTACCGGCGGAATCATAGGAAATGGATTCGATGCCTTTACCACCGTGAATATGAGCGGGGGCGTAGTGGGCGATCAATTCACGGCGAAGACGGGTAAAAGGGTTTATTTTTCGGGCGGCGAAATTGGAAGCTCTTTTCTGGCGAGCGCCGGCAGCCGAGTCGAGATTAGCGGAGGCCGCGTCGGCAATCGATTTGCCGCCGCTTCCGGAAGCAATGTGTATATCACCGGCGGCACCGTCGGCGAAGATATGCTCGCCTTGTCGGGCAGCAACGTTTACATCAGCGGTGGTGAAATCGGAATAGACTTTCGTATCGGATCCCAAATCGACCGGGCAGCCAATGTATGGATGAGCGGTGGCGCCATTGACATACGCCTGTCAGTTTTGAATGGCAGTTCGTTTCGGCTGAGCGGCGGTACAGTCGGGGGCGGGTTGTATGCGCATTCGGGTAGCAACGTCGAGATCGTTGGTGGAGACTTTCGCTTAAACCGAAGCGACTACGCCGGCTCAACCATCGATCCTTCGTTGGGCAGCGGCTTGTTTTCAGGACGCCTTCAGGACGGATCCGTATTTATCTTCCGAGACACCGATCACCTGAACAACGTCAAGCTGACCCGCGTAGCGCTGCCGGAGATCAATCTCGACCCCATCGTGATTGATTCCGCCAATCACGGCATGCCGTCTGGGCTGTCGAGTGGCCAAACACTCACCCTAAAAGAGGGCGGCGTCTTGGGTATGAACTATGCCGTATTCGACGCCGAACTCCATATCGAAGGAGGTCACCTCGGCGACAACGCCGAGCTCGCCTACAGCACCGTGAACATCAGTGGCGGAACCGTAGGCAAACAAATGCGTGCCCTTCTCGGCTCGACCGTTAACATCACCGGCGGGGTCATCGGATCTGATTACAGTGCCAACGCTTATTCCGACACACATATTTCCGGAGGCGTGATTGGCGGTGCGTTTCGTGCACATTCGGGCAGTGATGTCAATATCAGCGGGGGTGAATTTACAGGCCGATTTCTCGCCCTTGATGACAGCCATGTTCGTTTCTTTGGTTCAGCGTTCTATGTCGATGGCGTCTTAATCGACGGGTTGGCACTAGGTGAAACCGTGAGTATCGACCAGCGCAATGTTGAATTGGCGGGCGTGCTGGCTGACGGAAGCGATTTCAGTTTCATGCTCAACACTGAATCCAACAACCAGAACCCAGCAGACCTCTTCCGAGAGGATGCCTTGATCACCATCACGCTTACTCAGGTTCTAGGGGACTACAACCTCAACGGCACCGTCGACGCCGCCGACTACACCGTCTGGGCCGACAACTTCGGCAGCACCACCAATCTCGCCGCCGATGGCAACGGCAACGGCATCATCGACGCCGCGGATTACACCGTCTGGCAAGACAACTTCGGAGCAGGCAACGCTTCCGCCCTGAGCCTGCTGCCCATCCCAGAGCCCGGGACGCTCGCGCTGCTCGGACTGGGCTTGCCGATGATGCTTCGGCGACGGGCGGCGGCTTGAGAAAAAAGCGGCGACGAATTGGCTAGGCAGAAGCCCATAAGTGAATCGCCACCTCGTGTTTGCGTGCTCAGAAAAGTAGAATTCAGATGCGGCACCACGCGATGTCGTTTGGACGCGATTGAAACAACAGAAGGCGAAAGATGAAGATTTCGGGATTAGCTTTGGGGGTGCTGCTGAGCGCAGGCGTGGCGTGTTCTACCGACGCCCAACTGTATGCCACCGGGGCCTCGAACCTCGGGCCCGTGTTCGAGGTCAATCCTGCCACGGGACAGGAAACCGAATTGGGGACTTTCGGCTTCCGTATCGAAGACTTGGCGGGGGATTCGGTCGGCGGTTTGTGGGGTATTGGATTTGATTCGACCGCCAGTATTTTTCAGATCGACCCCACCGATCAAAGCGTCATCTCAACAGCCCCGTATGACGCCTTGGCTATTCTCTCCACGCTAGCCATCCACCCGACGACCGGCGAGTTTTTCGCCACGCCGGGCACGCAGGGCGGTGCGATGTATCGGATCGATCCGCTAACCGGTGAATCTACGGAGGTCGGTGAATTCGAACTGAACCTGTCTTCACTGGCGTTCGACAACACCGGCCGGCTCTACGGGTCTTCGGATTCTTCACTTTACGAGATCAACCCGGCGACGGCCGCGGTCGATCTGATCACCGACCAACTATCCGTGTTCCGCTTTGATGACCTGGCGTTCGATCCGCTCGACAACACGATGCTCGGCTTGGGCTTCGACGGGGAATATCGCTTATTCGAGATCGACCCGGCTACGGGCGACAGTACATCGATCGGCGAATCGGTGTTCCGCCCGTCGGGTCTTGCGTTTGTTTACACGGCCTCGTCCCTTTTGGCTGGCGATTACAACGGCAACGGCATCGTCGATGCCGCCGACTACACCGTCTGGCAAGACAGCTTCGGATCAACCACCAACCTCGCCGCCGATGGCAACGGCAACGGGGTCATCGACGCCGCGGACTACACCGTCTGGCAAGACAACTTCGGAGCGGGCAATGCCTCGGCCCTCGGCCTGCTGCCCATCCCCGAGCCCGGGACGCTTGCACTTATGACACTCGGGGTATCTGTGCTCATGCCGCGACGAAAAGCTCGCGTCTGATACTTACGCGGTCTTGGCTGTGAGTACCGCCTCGGTGTAGTCAGCTGCTTCCGAAGAATTACCCGTCACTCGCCTCCCCCTCGCCGGCGGCGTTGAGTTTTTGCGTGAGGCTCACGAACCCCAACCACGCGACGATGGCGAAGAGGGTGGTGATGATGAAGACTTGGGGGCCGATGCCTTCCCAGGGCGGGACCTCGCCGCCGATCCAGGAAAAGCCTTCCCAGCCGGTGAGCAGCCAGACGCCGAGGAACGGGGCGAAGGCGCCGCGGACGCCGGTGAGGGTTTGGTGGATGCCCATGTAGAGGGCGGCGAGGCGTTTGTCGGCGAAGTCGTTGTGGCCGAGGGTCCAGGCGATCATGCCCCCGCCCTGCATGACGCCGCGGAGGAGCATGGGGATGAAGAACAGCCAGAGGTGGCCGGTGACGGCGGCGACGTAGCACGCCGACTGGCCGATCACCCAAGTCAGCCCGTGGCTGATGCGATAGCGTGCGATGTGCTGGCGGTCGAGCAGCTTGGACCACAGCGGCACGGTGAGCGTGGCGAACGCTAAGGGCACGGTGGTGGTCAGTAGCATGCCGAGGGTGTTGGCGTTGTCGCGGTCCTTGATCTCCTCGATGACGAAGAGGGCGAAGGCGGTGTTGCCCATCATGTTGGCGATGCCCGCGAAGAACTGCCAAGTCATGTACGAGCGGAAGGCGGCGTCTTCGCGGAGCACGGAGACGAAGTTGTGCGGCCGACCGTCGCGTCGGCGGGGCAGGTCTTCGTCGGCGTGGGGCTCGCGCTCGCTGCGCAGCAGGGCGGGTTCCTGGCGGACGCGGATACGGGTGTAGGCGACCACGCCCACGATGCCAATCAGGGCGGCCACAGGGTAGATGACGCGGAAGAGTTGGGGGTCGCGGTCGAGCAGGGGGCCGACCACGGCGGGCACGGCGGCGAAGAGCAGCGTCGCCATCAACACAAACTTCCCGGTGATCCGCGCCCGGACGTGCCGGGGGAAGTTCATCCGCCAGACGGCGCTGCGCAGCATCACCACGCCCGCCATCAGGCAGCGCCCCAATACCACGGCCGCCACCAACCCGGCGGCGCCGTAGCCCTGCTCGTCCTTCGGCAGCACCGCCACCGAAGCTACCAGCACGAGCATCGCGCTCATGAGCATCCCGGCGAAAGCGGTCTTCCGCCGACCCTTCACGGCCCGGGCCCAGATGAACCCGAGCAGGTTCACGAACATCGGTGCCGCCGCGATCGTGGCGAACTGCGTCGGGCTGATCCCGAAGACCACGACGCCGAACACCCCCACGACCCCGGCATCGAGCATGGCCACCGCCACCGGCAGCGTCGCCGAGGTCAGAAGTTCCTGTCGGAAAGCCTTGCGGGTGCCCCAGGGCTGCCGGGCGGGGTGAAACGACTCGATCGCACGCTGAATCATGCGGGCACTGTAGCCGACCCGCGCGGAAGAGTCTGCTAAACTATGTTTATCTGCGATAGATTTTAGGTACAATGCCCGTCCGCGTGCTGTTTCGCCTCACGCCTCTCACCTCACGATCCCCTCCGCCAGGAATCCCGATATGAAATGGCTGTTGTCTGTTGTCGCCCTCGTCGCCTGCCTGCTGCTGACGCCCGCGGTCCATGCGGGGGAAAAAGCCAAGCCCAACATCGTCCTGATCTTCACCGACGACATCAGCGCCCGTGAGCTGCCGATCTACGGCTCGAGCAAGTGGTCGCTGCCCAAGACCGGCAAAGACACTTCTGATACCCAGTTCCGTGCCGACACCCCGGTGCTCGACCGCATGGCCAACGAGGGCCTGTGGGCGACCAACGCCTGGTCCAACACCGTCTGCTCCCCGACCCGGGCGATGATGATGACCGGGCGTTACGCCAGCATCCACAAGTGGTGGAACAACGGCGACCTGGGCAAGAGCCCGGACGGTAACTGGGTTTGGCCGTTGTACGAATCCTCGCCGTGGCAGCTCGGTCACGCAGCGCGTGACGCGGGCTACGTCAGCATCTGGGCGGGCAAGACCCAGATGAAGCAGGTCGACCACCGCAAGTTCGCTTTCGATGAAGGCGTGTTCACCCCTGGCTCGTACCTCTACCCCGACAACCCCCACACCGACTTCAAGCTCGTGAAGAAGAAGGGTGGGGACAAGAAAGACCAGATCAACCTCGACACCGGCAAGACCGTGCAGAGCTACTCGCAGCCGAGCTGGTACTGGAAGCCTTCGGTGGCTTTGCTGAATCACCCCTCCGCCCCCGAGCCCGGCGGCGAGAAGGAGCAGATCACCTGGTGGCCGCACACCCCCGAAGCCCAGGCGGAGTACGGCCTGCACACCTACGGCCCCGACGTCGAGCTCGACTTCATCTTCGACTTCATGGACCGCGCGGTCGCCGACGACAAGCCGTTCTTCGTGTACCACTGCAGCCACCTCGGCCACGACGGCTTCGACTTCCTCCACCCCGAGGCCGGCAACAAACTCCCCGGCACGCCCGTCATCGAATGGGACGGCAGCGCCTACACCCGCACCGAACCCAAAATCACCGGCGACAACGGCGTCTACGACACCCACGGCACCGTCACCGGCCCCGGCATGTATTCCCACGTCGAATACCTCGACTACCAGACCTGGCTCTACCTGCAAAAACTCGAAGAGCTCGGCCAACTCGACAACACCCTGGTCATCTTCACCTCCGACAATGGCACCTGGGGCTACGGCAAGCACAGCCACGACCGGCAGAAGGGCACCCACGTGCCGTTCATCGTCTACGCCCCGGGCCTGGGCCTGACCAAACAGGGCAAGCAGGATGTGCTGCTCACTCTGGCCGACATGCTCCCGACGCTGGCCGAGGTCATGGGCGTTGAGCCGCCCGAAGGTTACGAGCTCCACGGCGAGAGCTTCTGGTCGTTCCTCACCACCGACCAGGCCGACCACCGCGACTGGGTGTATTCGTACAAAGGCGCGCTGCAACTCATCCGCGGCAAGCACGTCCTGAAAGACGGCTACGACAAGTGGTGGGACGTCTCGGAAATCCCCGACGACCTGATCAGCTTCCCGCAGATCAAGGACTGGTCCAAGGTGTCCGACGCCCACCGTGCCGAGCGAGACCTGTTCGTCAACGACATCATGCCGCGGTACGACAACCACGCCACCGAACGCGATGCGCCCCGGAATCCGTGATCCACGGTCTCGCGGGAAAGCTTAGTCGGTGAGGATGGTGCGTTTGCGATACGCCCCGGGGGTCTCGTCGAGCATGCGCTTGAAGACCTGGCTGAGATACGTGTAGGACTTTAAGCCCGAGGCCTTGGCGACGTCTTCGACGTCCATACTGGTTTCGGCCAAGAGCTTTTGTGCATGGCGGACGCGGCGCCAGCGGATCACCTCGGCCGGGGTCTTGCCGAAGGCCTCTTTGAAGTTGCGATCCAACGACCGCCGGGTGATCGGCACCTGCGCCGCGACGTCTTCCATCTGGATCGGCTCGAGGGCGTGCTGATCGATGAACCGCATCGCCGCGATCAGGTTCTGATCGGTCACGGCGAAGGTGTCCGTCGAGGCGGTCGCGTGGACCTTCACCGGCGGAAGCAACGTTTCCATCGGGACCGACGTGTCGTTGCGGATCAGGCGGTCCAAAGCATGCGCTGCTTCGTAGCCGACGTTGTGGCTGCCGGTCACGATAGAGGACATCGCCGGGTCGCAGGCCTCGCAGAGCACGTTGTCGCGGTCCCCGGCGAGGATCGCCACCTCGTGCGGCACCACGACCCCGGCCCGTCGACACGCCTCGATCAGATCGACGCCGCGTTGGGTGCCGAAGAGGTAGATCGCGCAGGGCTTGGGCAGGCTCTTCACCCAGGCCTGGAGGTGCTGCATCAGTTCCGTGCGGTTGGGCTCGACCGCGTTCGACACCTCGGACCGGTCCACCAAGGTTTGGAAGCCTTGCCGGGCCACCTCGGCTTCGAAGGCTTCGCGGTGGCGTTTGATGTTCGGCTGGTCTTCCCGTCCCGAGTACGCAAAGTGTCGGAAGCCGCGCTCCAGGAAGTGTTGCGTCGCCATCTCGGCCACGAGGTGGATATCCGAGACCACCCGCGGCGCTTCCACCCCCGGGATGAGCGCGGCCGACACATTGACGTAAGGGACGCCCAACGAGTTGACGTGCTCGGCCAGTTCGGGCGTGTTGATCGCGGCGATCACCCCGTCGCCGTCCCAGTCTTCGTCGACCTGCAGCTTGCCCTGGGGGTAGTGCGCACGGACATCCAGGTTCCACCGGCCATGACGGTAGCCGTATTGAAACACGCCCTGCATCAGGCGTCGGCCCCAACCCAGCGAGGTGTGGACCAAAACCGCCACGCGGGGAACGGGGCTGAAGGGGGACACCGAAGGGGAGGGGATTGAAGTCAACGTGGGTTCTGAGGGGGGACGCTTGCCGAGCATAATCGGGACATGAACATCACAGGCGAGTAAATAGACGCCGCATTGTAGCGGGCCACGCCACGACCTTATAGCTTATAATTTTTAATCAATCTGGACATTCTTCCTCGGCCCGCTGGACTCTCGCCATGAAACCGCCACGACACCTCATCGCCACACTGACCGCCGCCGCGATCATTTTGGCCGCGCTGGGCCCAGCGGTCGCCGCCGACCAGCCCAACATCATCCTGATCTACACCGACGACATCAGCGCGCGGGAGCTGCCGATCTACGGCTCGTCGGAGTGGACCGACCCGCTGAGCAACAACACCAGCGACCCGCAGTACCGGGGCAAGACGCCCGTACTCGACCGCCTGGCCAACGAGGGTGTGTGGATTGCCGATGCCTGGGCCGCGACGATCTGCTCGCCCAGCCGGGCCATGATGATGACCGGGCGCTACGCCAGCCTGCACAAGTGGTGGCACAACGGAGCCATCGGCCGGGTCGCCCTCGACGACAAGGGCACGCGGACCCGCCCAAGCCGACTCTACGAAACCTCGCCCCTTCTCATCGGCCACGTCGCTCAGCAAGCGGGCTACGCCACGCAATGGGTCGGCAAAACTCAGATGCCCGGCTGCGACGAAGACGCCCACCAGCACTTCGGCTTCGACGAAGGCGTTTTCACCCCCGGCAACTCGATGTTCGCCCCCAACCCCCACACCGACTTCCGCGTCGACTACACCAAAGTCGACGGCAAACGCGCCACCGTCAACGTCGACACCGGCCAGGTCATCAAGAGCTATGGCCAAACCTCCTGGTACTGGAAGCCCGGCGTCGCGCTCATGAACCACCCCGCCAACTCCAAGCCGATGGAGTACTGGCCCAACACGCCCGAATCTCAAGCCACCTTCGGCCTCAACACCTACGGCCCCGACGTCGAGCTCGACTTCATCTTCGAGTTTATGGACCGAAAGCATTCCGACGGCCAGCCCTTCTTCATCTACCACACCACCCACCTCGGCCACGGCGCGTTCAACTGGATCGACCCCTCCGCCAAGAGCAAATACGTCAAGACCCCCAAAATCCATTGGGACGGAAACGCCTACCACCGCGACGCCCCCAACATCACCGGCGACGACGGCGTCTACGACGACCACGGCACCCTTAGCGAGATGGGCATGCACGCCCACGTTGAATACCTCGACTACCAGGTCTGGCTGTACCTCAACAAGCTCAAAGACATGGGCATCGAGAACGACACCGTCCTCATCTTCTGCTCGGACAACGGCACTTGGGGCTACGGCAAAGGCAGCCACGACCGGCAGAAGGGCACCCACGTCCCGCTCATCATCCACGCCCCCGGCCTGAACTTCACCAAGCAGGGCAAGCAGAACGTCCTCGCCTCCATGGCCGACATGCTCCCGACCCTCGCCGACCTCGTCGGCACTGAGATCCCCGTCGACTACGAAATCCACGGCCAAAGCCTGATCCCCTTCCTCACCACCAACAAACCAACCCACCGCGAATGGGTCTACGCCTACAAGAAAGACATGCAGCTCATCCGCGGCACGCACGTCCTCAAAGACGGTAACGACAAATGGTGGGACGTCTCCGAAACCCCCGACGACCTCATCAGCTACCCCGAGATCACGGACTGGTCCCAGGTGTCGGACGCACACCGGGCCCAGCGTGACCTGTTCGTCAACGGCATCCTGCCACGCTACGACACCTACAACACCGAGCCCGATCCCCCGACCCCGATACTTGATTGAATCGCTCATCGCGCAATTTTCTGAGAAATCCGCCGACCGGAACGGTCGATCCCGCAGGCCCCTTGGCTTTGGGGCGTTATGGGGTAGAATGTCCTAAATTTATTGCTTTTCCCATCAAGGCCTGCTCCCATGAAACATCTTTCCCGCCGTCAGCTCCTGAAGTCGTCCGCCGCGATTGGCGCGTTTTCGATCATCCCCGCCCCGCTCGTGCGTGGCCAAAACTCCCCGTCGGCCACGGGAGCCAGCCCCAACGACCGCGTCAACGTCGCCTGCATCGGTATCGCGCAGCGCGGCCACGGCAACACCAACAACATCTCCAACTCCGGCCTGGCCAACATCGTGGCCCTCTGCGATGTCCACCTCGCCCAGGAACACGCCCAGGAACACATCGCCAAGCACCCCGACGCGAAGACCTACACCGACTTCCGCGTGATGTTTGACGAGATGGCCGACGACATCGACGCCGTGGTGATTTCGACGCCCGACCACTCCCACTTCACCATCGCTGTGCAGGCCATGGCCTTGGGCAAGCACGTCTACGTCGAGAAACCTCTCGCCCACACCTTCGGCCAATGCGAGCGTCTCATCGACCTCGCGGCCCGCACCGGCGTGGTCACGCAGATGGGCAACCAGGGCCACTCCTCGGGCAACCTCATGCAGTTCCAATCGTGGACCGAGGCCGGGGTCATCAAAGACGTCACCCGCATCTCCGCCTTCATGAACAAGTGGCGGCGATGGCACGGCTGGGGCCAGGACGCCACCGGCTACCTCGAGCAACCGCTCCCCGCCGACATGAACTGGGACGCCTGGATCGCCTCCGCCCCGATGCACCCGTTCTCCGAAAAGCTCCACCCCGGCAACTGGCGCTCGTGGTACGACTACGGCTGCGGCTGCTTCGGCGACTGGGGCCCGCACATCCTCGACACCGCCCACCGCTGCCTCGAGCTCGGCCTGCCCACCAAGGTCTCAGCCGTCCACCGCGACGGGCCCAACGACTTCGTCTACCCCCAGGCCACCACCATCCAATTCGACTTCCCCGAACGCGGGTCCATGCCCGCTTGTGCGGTCACCTGGTACGACGGCCAGACCAACTTCCCGCCCGTCGAGCCCGAGCTCGGCAACTGGCGCCGCAACCAGGAAACCAAAGAAATCGAACGCGCGCCCCTGGAGGTCAGCCCCAAAAACCCAGGCAAGATCATCTACGGCAAGGACCTCACCTTCTACGGCGGGTCACACGGCTCGGTCCTCCGCGTCGTCGAGGGCAACGACGACCCCGACTTCCGCAAGACCCTGCCCAAGTTCCAGAACAAGGTCTCCAACCACCACAACAACTTCCTGCTCGCCTGCAAGGGCGAAGAAGAAGCCCGCTCGCCCTTCGCCATCAGTGGGCCGCTCTCGCAGGTCTTCAACCTCGGCATCCTGGCCCAACGCTTTGGCGGCGAGCTCGAGTTCGACCCCACCACCAAGCAGATCACCAACCACGCCGAGGCCAACGCGCTGCTCGACCCCGAACCACGTAAGGGCTGGGAGTCGTACTACACGCTCTAAGCTCCGCGCCGCCCCAAGGCCAACCCAGCGAGAAAAATCCCCAACCGACTAAACCTTCCGCGTCGGCCCTGCACTCATCCATGCAGGGCGACGCGGAAGGCTTGTTTTAGCTCTCCCGACGCCCGCACGCCTCCAACCCGGAGTGTCCCATGATGCGTCGCGTGGTTCGTTTTGCCGTTGTCACCTTGGCCGTGGGGATATCGAGCGCGGTCGCGCAAGAGACCGACTTATCGCCCCGGATCAACGCTTCGGCCCACCTCGGCGTAGCCCCGCTGGAAGTCGCCTTCGACGCGTCGCGAAGCACCACCTCCAGCGGAAAACTCGCCGGGTACCGCTGGACCCTCGGCCAAGAAACCCTCGGCACCGGGCCGTCGATCCAACACGTCTTCCAAACCCCGGGCACGCACGAGCTCACCCTCCACCTCACCTCCGACGCCGGCCACTCCGCCACGCAGTCCATCGCGATCTCGGTCGCGGAACAGCCGTGGAAACCCAGCAAGAACATCACCCGTGCCGAGGCCCAGCGTTTCCTCTGGCAGGCCGCCTTCGGACCCACCGAGCAAGACGTCGAGTTTGTGATGCGGCGCGGCTTCGAAGCGTGGATCGACAAGCAGCTCGCCATGCCCGCTTCGCTACTGACCGACAAGCTCGCCCGGAGCCGAGAGAACGAGATCGAGTACGACGAGGAGCTGGAAGAAGACGACCAGCAAGAGGAAGTCGACACCGTGATCCTGATCGACGATCTCTTGATCGGGGCGGACGATCAGCTGCGGCAGCGGATGGCGTGGGCGTTGGTGCAGGTCCTGCCGATCAACGCCGAGGGGGCGGTGCCCGAGGAGCTCGGCGTCGAGCACGGCCACCGCGCGCTCTACAACGTCTATCTCCGCCACGCCCTGCCCGACCGACGAAGCAAGACCAAGGGCAACTACCTCGAGCTGCTCGATGAACTCACGTTCAACAGCGGCATGGCCCAGTGGCTGACCTACAAGAACAACGCCAAGGCCAACGCCGAGCTCGGCACCACGCCCGACGAGAACTACGCCCGGGAGGTCATGCAGCTGTTCACCATCGGCCTTCACAGGCTGAACCCCGACGGCACCCCGCAACGCGACGCCGACGGACAGCCCATCCCCAACTACACCAACCAGGACGTCGAAGAACTCGCCCGCGTCTTCACCGGCCTGATCGACGGCGAGATCGAACCCGAAGAAGAAGACGACCTCGCCTCCGCGGCCCCCGCCCGGTGGGTGATCACCGACCACGACTTCGGCCCCAAGCGGCTGCTCGATTACCCCGGCGCGAGCAAGAAAACGCGCAATATTCCTGCTGCTTCGCGAAGCAACCGCACCGAAGCCCGCGCCGTCAAAGAGGTGCGCGTCGCGCTGCGTCACCTGTTCAACCACCCCAGCCACCCGCCGTTCATCGCGCATCGCCTCATCCAACGCTTCACCACCAGCAACCCCACGCCCGGCTACGTCCAGCGCGTCGCCGAGGCCTACCAGGGCGAAGGCCCCTACGGCAAGGGCCAGCGCGGCGACCTCGGTGCCACGATCAAAGCCATCCTCCTCGATGACGAAGCCCGCAACCCCGCCTACCGCGACAGTCCGTATGCCGGGCTCACCCTCGAGCCGATGCGCGTCATGGTCGGTGTCGCCCGCGCGTTCGAGCTGCACCAGCCCGCCCGCTACTTGCCCCGCACCGACTACGACCTCATGTGGGAGATGGACGAGTTCACCGGCCAAGGCTTCCTCAACACGCCGTCGGTCTTCAACTTCTACCTGCCCACCTACACGCCCGTGAACACCGAGCTCGCCGCCACGGGTATGGCCGCCCCCGAGCTGCAGCTCATGGACGAGTACCGCGCGATCGCTGGGCTCGAGTTCATCACCGCATCCGTCCTCTACGGCCTCGAAGACTTCAACGAATCCTTCGCCGAGCAAGCCTACGACTCGCTCGAAGACCCCGAGGCTCTCGTTGATCTGATCGCCCAGCGCCTCGACCACGGCGGCCTTGCCCCAGAAACCCGTAGCGACATCGCCACGGCCGTGTCGCGCATCCGCGACCCGGATGAACGCCTCTACGCCGCGGTGTACCTCACGCTCGGCCACCCCGCGTTCCGGGTGCTTCACTGACCCTCAAACCCAGGAGCCACGATGAACGACAACCTCGACCAATTGATTTCTCGGCGTTCGCTTCTCCGCCGTGGCTCGTGCGCGGCGCTAGGCCTCGCGGGCCTGGGTTCGCAGCTGCTGACGACCCGCAGCCTCGCCGCGGCGCTCGACCAGGAGAGCTTCGACGACTACCGCGCGCTCGTCTGCGTCTTCCTCTTCGGCGGCAACGACAACGGCAACACGCTCATCCCCTTGTCCGGCGGCGACCAGTCCTACCGCGACTACGCCAAGGCCCGCGGCAACCTCGCCATCCCGTCGCGGTATCTCAAGCCGATGGCGATCAAACCCGACAACGCCGGGGGGCAGACGTTCGCGCTGCACCCCGCGCTCAAAGGCTTCCAGCAGCGTTTCAAGGAGGGGAACGCTGCGGTCGTCGCCAACGTCGGCACGCTGCTGCAGCCCACCACGCTGCGTGACTACCGCCGAGGGGCGGCGCACGTCCCGCAAGAGCTCTTCGCCCACGAGCGCCAGGCCGAGCAGTGGCAGTTGTCTCGCCCCGATGCGCGTGATGGCCTGGGGTGGGGCGGACGCCTCGCCGACATGCTCCAGGCCGCGGCGACCAACCAGAAATCATCGGTGTCGATGAACATCTCCGTCGCCGGGGTCAGCCAATTCCTGTCGGGCCAAACCGTCAACCCCTACGTGCTCGGGCCCGACGGCACCGCCAGCTTCTCCGAAGACGAGATGTCGCGCCGCGGCAAGGCCCAGCTCCGCCGGGCGTACATGGACATGCTCGCCGCCAGCGAAGACCCCGGCCACGCCAACCGCCACGCCATGCAAGACGTCGTCCGCGACGTCACCGAACGCGCCATCGTCAACGGCGAGATGATCGAAGGCATGATGAACAGCCGGTCGCGCATCAAAGCCAAGGTCCCCGAAGAGAACCCGCTGGCGACGCAGCTCCACACCGTCGCCCGCCTCATTGAAAACGCCGAGTCCAAGCTCGGCCACCGCCGACAGGTCTTCTTCGTCTCCATCGGCGGCTTCGACCACCACGACGGCCTCGTCGGCGACGAAGACTACACCGAGTACATGGGCCCCCACGGCGAACTGCTCACCCAAGTCGACCAGGCCCTCACCCACTTCTGGGAAGCCCTCGGCCAACTGGGCAAACGCGACGAAGTCACCACCTTCACCGCCTCCGACTTCGGCCGAACCTTCGCCTCCAACGGCAGCGGCTCGGACCACGGCTGGGGCGGACACCACCTCGTGATGGGCGGCAAGCAACTCCAAGGCAACCGCCTCTACGGCACCTTCCCCAACATCCGCATCAACGGCCCCGACGACGTCGGCGACGGCCGATTCATCCCCACCACCTCCGTCGACGCCTACGGCTTCGAGTTCGCCCGCTGGATGGGCGTTCCGCTGTCGGAGATGTCCACCGTGTTTCCGAACGTGGGCCGGTTCCTCGACGTGGGCAATCCGTCGAGCCACCTCGGGCTTCTGGCGTAGCGTTCAGCTGTTCCGTTTATTGTGGTGGGCCGTGCTCGGTGTGGTAGAGGTCGAACTGGGGCAGGAGCGACTCGAGCTTCGCTTTCTCTGCGCGGTGCGCGTCCGACACGCTGTCCCAGTCCTTGATCTCGGGAAAGCTGGTGTGGTCGTCGGGGAACTCGGTGACGTCCCACCACTTACCGTCGCCGTCACGCAGCACGTGGTGGCCGCGAATCAGTTGCTTGTCTTGGCGGTAGGAATAGATCCAGTCGTGGTGCTCATCGCTGTCGGTCGACAGGTACAGCCACAGGCTGCGGCCATCGATCTTGTAGTTGTCGGGCAGCGGCACGCCCATGATGTCGGCAAACGTGGGCAGGATGTCGGCGAGCGACGAGATGATGTCCTGGCGACCGCTTTTTGTCATGCCCGGGGCGTAGATGATCATGGGCACGGCCACGCCGCGCTCTTGGATGACCTTGGTTTTGCCGTATTGGTGCGAGCCGTTGTCCGCGGAGAAGATGAAGATGGTGTTGTCCGCGACGCCCATCTCCTCGGCCTTCTGCATGTAACGCCAGAGCATGTAGTCGATGTAGTTGATGTGGGAGTGCAGCCCGGCTTCGGTGACGGTGCCGTGGGCTTCGTATTCGCCCTTGCTGCCGGTGATGTGGGTCGGGGTGCGGTGGTACTTCTCCCCGTCCCATTCGATGACGGGCGTGCCGGCCCACTTGCTGCCGGACTGTGGGTCGAGCCAGTCGAACGTGCCGTGGCCGAGGTGCGTGGCGTGGTAGACGAAGAACGGCTTGCCCGCGTCGTGTTGCCGCTGCATGAAGTCGAGGCAGTAGTCCTGCTCGACGTCCGGCCCGTAGGTGTTCACGCCGAAGTTGGCCTTGTCTTCCTCGGTGTAGGGCCACCACTGCGTGCCCACACGCTTGCCCTTGTCGTTCATCACCGCGATGAATGGCTTGAAGCCGAAGCTCCTCCGGGCCAAGGGGTAGCCGGGAGCGGTCTTGCCGTCGTCGCGGTTCATCACCACGCGTTTCCCGTCGACCTCCACGACGCTGGTCATGAACGTGTTGGCTTTACGGTCCTCATCCAACGCCATGCCTAGGCTCATCACCGCTTCGGTGAATTCAAAACGCTCGAAGTCGCGCTCGTTGCCCCGCATGTGCGTCTTGCCCGCCCAGACGCTGGCGTAGCCACCCATGAGCGCGACCTGGCCCAGCGTGATGGGCGAACTCTCGAAGAGGTACCACTCGCGTTCGCCTTGGGGCGACTGGACCTTGCCGATGTCGCGGTTGTGCCACCACTTGGTTTGGTAGGCGTATCGGCCGGTCATGACCATCGCCCGGGTGGGCATGCAGGTCGGCGTCGCCCAGGTCGTGCGGATCCAGCAGCCCTTGTCGGCCAGCTGATCCATCGCCGGGGTTTTGGCGAGGTATTTGGGGTCGTTCGTGTCGCCGCCTTTGGGCTTGCTCCAGGTGTTGGATGCGTACACCGGGATCTCGCGGGGGCTGATGTCGTCGGCGAACAAGAAGACGATGTTCGGCCGACTGTTGGTAGGTGCCTCGGCCTGGGCTTGGCCATGCAGGACGAGGAAAAGGGTCAGCAGGGCTGAAACAATCAGACGCATGGCGATGGACCTTTGCTGTGATGAGCTGAGCAGATTGAGATGATGCAAATATACTAACATATTTTTATATTTTACGCCAGACTGTATTCCTGTCAACACCAATACAAAAACTCAGTGTGGCACTCCAGAGCTCGATCAGATGTTGCCTTGAAAACTCCACCCAGACGCTAGACCTGCTCGCATAACCGAACGCTAATCGATCCATTAACGGGCGTTTGCCGATAATGCCTCTGGTGGACATCCATGATTAGCCGCGGCTTTTCCATCATCGAATTGGTGATCGTCATCGTGATCGTGGGCCTGCTCGCGGCCATCGCGGTGCCACGGCTCGCGGCGTTCGGCGCCAACGGGAAATACGCCACCACGCATCAGGGCTTTCGTCAGATCGCGGCGGCTTTGGATATCTATCACGCGGACTACATGGCCTACCCGCCCAACGCTGCGATCCAAACCCTCCCGCCCGAGATGGTCGGATACCTGGATGAGGCTGCGTTTACCGTGCCGCCGCCGATCGGCCGGGCGTGGGATTGGAACGGTGAAGGCAGCGGTATCCGGGACCACGGCTTCAATCTCTCCATCCACACCGTCTCACGAGAAGACCGTGACGAGATGGAACGCCGCTTCGATGATGACAACCCCGAGACCGGCATCTACCGCAACCAGAGCCACTACCTGATCTGGCCGGTCGGGCCGTAAGCAGCGTCAGTTTATTTCAATGCGTGGTTGCGGCGAGATAGGGGCAAGGGCCCCAAGCCGTTGCGCCAATCATTCAATTGTCCGGCACGAAGTTGTCCACCGGCCGAATCACGATGTAGTCGTGGCTGCGTTCTTCGATGCCCACGGCGACGAGCAGGGCGGCGAACTCTTCGTTCTCGTTGATGTACACCTGCGGGCGCTCGATACGGCTGGCGTTGAGGTGCGTGCCGTCTTCGAGGACGATGGGTTCGTCCTGGGTCCAGACGGGGAGCTTGGAGAACAGTTCGTAGTGGATGCCGTCTTTGGAGGTGTAGTAGACGACGGATTTTTGGGTGCCGGTGACTTTGCCTTCCCAGTCGGTGCAGACGAGGTTGTACTGATCGTTAGCCCACCAGAGCGTGGGGTCTTCGAGTTCGAGGTTGTAGGGCAGGCGGTTGCGGCCTTCGCCGAGGGTGCGGTAGGGGCCGTCGATGTGGTCGGCGACGTGGGCTTTGAGGCAGGCGTCCCACTTGCCGTCTTGCGTGGGCTTGGGTTTGTGCTTGGAGACCATGTAGACGCTGCCGTCGTCGTGGGCGAGCAGGGCGGGGTTGTTGGCTTTGACGACGGGCTCGGGCAGCGGGGTCCACGGGCCTTCGATCGAGTCGGCATAAGCGAAGCCGGTCGACCACTGCGGGATGCCGAGGTGATAGAGCAGGATGCGGTCGCCGACGCGGGTGATCTTGGGGTTGTGCACGCCCCGGGTCGCCCACGGGTGGTCCTTCGGATGAAGCACAACCTCCGCAAACTCGTACGGCCCAAAAAGACTCTTCGACGTTGCGCGGATCACGTGGCTACGCTTCCAGCCGGAGTCGAACGAGTGGTCGTCCGCCTTGGGCCAACGCGAGCAGAACAGGTGGTACGTGTCGCCGACTTTGATGAGTGACGGGTCCCACAACGACCAGCCCTCCATCTCGAACACCGCGGTCGCGGGGACGGGCCGCAACGCATCACGCAGCGGGTTCGAGTCGGGGTGGGTGACCACCGCGTCGGCGGGGAGCTTGCGGCCGATCTCGTATTCGTCCTCCGCCGCAAACGCGGCAGAAGAAGCAAACAAGCCAGCCGTCACGATGAGCGTAGCGATCTTACGCATGGTTATTGACTCAAAAAGTGAACCAAACATCAGGGCTTGCCATCGATCATCGGCGTCGCGGGGATCGAGTCGTCTCCGAAGCCTCCGACGCCTTCTTTGAACAGGTGGATCTTGTCCAAGCGGTAGCCGTTGGATCGGCCGGCGATGAAGAAGTAGTGGTCGCCCTTGTCGAGTTCGTACACGGGCACGGAGGTCTTGCCTTCGGTTCGGGCGACGGTGCCGTAGTTTTCGTGCTGGGTCTTGAAGGTGAAACCCGTGCCTTGCTTGAATTCCGCGTCGGCGAGCGGGTGCGAGGTCCGGCGGATGATGCCGAACGGCGCGGGCTCGATGCCCATGAGCGTGTAACACTGGTTGGACTTCGCGTCGTTGGTCGCAGCGCCGCGGTGCGAGTGTTTCAGCGCCATACGGTACGTGCCGGGCTCGGTGATGCGGAGTTTGTAGGTCAACACGCCGCGGGCGAGTTGGTCGGTGCTCTTGAGGCCTTTCTGGACGTAGCGGAGGTAGCCCTCGCCGGTGTAGCCGGGCTCGGAGGTTTCGAGTTGCCAGTGGAACTGAACGGGCACGCTCTCGGCTTCGATGACGATCCGGCCATCCACCTCCTGGAAGATCACATCCGTGTCGGGCAGGGGGATCTCCGGACGGGTGGCTTGGGGGGCCGGAGGCGTGGCGGTTTCTTTGCCGTTCTTCTCGATCGGCTCGGTGCCGAACCATTCGATGAGCTCTTCCATCGTGATGAGTTCATTGTTGCCGTTGAGCCCGATGAGCCAGGTCAGCATCCCCGCGTCCGACGCGTCGGGCTTGCGGCTGGCCTCGAGACGCTCGAAGATCCACTGCAGGTTTGGGTCCTGGTGATCACGCAGCCAGAACCAATCGTCGAACTTCTTGGTCTTGAGCGTCTGGTTCTGGTCCTTGATCGCGATGACCTTGAGGCCCGGGTGCAGCGCCAGGATGTCGTCGAGGTTGCGGTGCCACATCCGCGGCTTGTAGTAGTTGTTGTAGCGGTGGTGGGTGATGTATACCACGTGATCCAGGCGGTCCGCGTCGGCGGCGACCATCGCTCGGTAGACCAACTCGACCGGACCCGCTGCGATCAGGAAGAGCGGATCATCCGCGGTCGATTGATTGATCTGCTTGGTGAGGTTCTCGACCGCGCCCTCGGGGTCGAAGGAAACATCGAAGAACACCCCGGGCTCAAACCCCCAGCGGGCCTGCCCGCCCATCGCGCTGTCCCACAGCCGATTCTTCTTCGGCGCGATCGGCTTGTACTCCATCCAGTTGTTGAAGTCGTAGTGCACCAGGTCCGCCTGCCGCCCGACCTTTGCCAAGACCGCCAGCGTGAGTGGGGTCGCGCCCACATCATCCGAGTCCGCATCGGGGTTGCCATCCGCAGTGATCGCGATCCGCCCGCCCTCGGACCATGGCGTGGGCTTGGCCAACACCTCGCCGGCGAACAGCAGACACACGAGAACCGGAACGACAAAAACAAACGACGCCTTGAAACCGAAATGCATGGAGATACTTCCTGGAGGGTGGAGCGAGAACTGCGTGGGACACTCGGGCCCAACATCGTAAGGCCACCCGCCCCGTCTGGTAAAGGATTTACAATCCATTTTCCGTCTTGTCCGGCCGCGCCACTCAACTCGCCGTCTCTTCACGACGCGCAACGCATAAAAAAGCCCGCCGGCTGGAGCTCCAGCACCGACGGGCTTTGCCCAAGCCAAAAGACTTTAACTCGGAGTTTTACTTCTCCGCTTCCCACGGCGCGACGCTGTCGCCGATGCCCGAGGCGAGGTAACCCCCGTCGACCGGGATCGTGATGCCATTGACGAAGCTCGCCGCGGGGCTGGCGAGATAGACCGCGGCACCCGCGATCTCCGAGCCCTCGCCGAAGCGGGCCATGGGGGTGTGTTCGAGGATGCGTCGTCCGCGGTCGGTGCCTTCGATCATCTTGCGGTTGATGTCGGTGGGGATGAAGCCCGGGGCGATGCCGTTGGTGCGGATGCCGTACTTCGCCCACTCGTTGGCGAGGCTGTGGGTCAGTCCCATCATGCCGCTCTTGGCACAGGCGTAGGCGGTGACCTCGGTGAGGCTCATGTAGCTGCTGATCGAGGCGATGTTGATGATCGAGCCCTGGTGCTGCTCGCGGAAGATGTGCCCCGCCGCCTGGCTGACGCGGAGGGCGCCGGTGATGTGGATGTTGTAGAGGCTGTTCATGTCTTCGCCGGTGAGGTCGAAGGTCGGCTTCTTGCACATGATGCCCGCCGAGTTGATCACGATGTTCAGCCCGCCGAAGGTGTCCATGGCGAACTTCACCGCGGCCTCGGCCGAGTCGTCCGACGCGACATCGAGCTGCACCGGCACGGCCACGGGGTCCTCGCCCGAGTCGTCGCCCAGGGCGTCGAGCTCCTGAGCCGCTTCTTCGACCTTGGACAGGGTGCGTCCGCCGAGCACGACCTTAGCGCCGTGCTGGAGCAGGGCGGTGGCGCAGGCTTTGCCGATGCCCGAGCCGCCGCCGGTGACGAGCGCGACTTGGCCGGTGAGATCGAAGAGCGAGGTGGAGACGGGCATGGGGCGGGGTTCCGTGGGGGGCAGGTTATGTAGTTCATCGCGACGGTTGGGCACGCCGCGGATGAGCGAAATCGTAAACGGGCCACAGTCTACCAAGCCCGCCCCCGCCCATCCGTCCCCCCGCATCGACCGAGAACCTCCAGAAAGCGGGGCAGGCTTGAACGATGGGCGGGGATTACTACAATGCCGGATCGCAGGCGATGTAGCTCAGCGGTAGAGCTAGGGATTCATAAGCCCTCGGTCACTGGTTCGAATCCAGTCATCGCCATTCCCCCCACCCTCGAAATCGGCCGCCCCCGGGCGTCGAAACCGGGTCAAGTGGGGTTGGCTTCACCCCCACTTCCGATGCCCCGGCCGCTCGCCGGGGACCCGGACCGGGTACAGTGAGGCCGACATCGCCGATTTCCCGCCCGGATGCACGCCCCGACGTGCCCGAACCGGCGGGAAACACCTTTGGAGAGGTGGCCGAGTGGCTGAAGGCAACGGTTTGCTAAATCGTCGTAGGGGTACTTCTCCTACCGCGGGTTCGAATCCCGCCCTCTCCGCTTCATACCAAGACAGCCGCCCGATGGGTGGCTGTCTTTATTTATGTCTTGATATCACAACCGACTCTCAGGCAATTTTGATGCACCTCAGCAAGATTTCGACGAGAAATCGGATAAATATTCCTTGAATTGGACAGATAATATACATAATCTCCGCATCGTCTCGCATTCTGATCGGTTCATTCACTCACACATTCCACGACCCATCTCGCCCAGCCTGATTGGTTCTGGGCACTAATTGGAGGCCTGCCGTGTTCCAACTCCTGAACCCTCTCCGCCCTCTCACCCAAGCCCTGGCGATCCTGACCGCAGTCGGGTGCGGCCTTCCCGGCGTGTCGAGTCTGGCCGCCGAGCCCGCGACGCAGCCGAACATGCTGTGGATCATCACCGATGACCAGCGCTACGACTCCATCGCCGCTTTCAACCGCATCGTGTCCAACCAAGACGACAGCCCGCTCGGCCCAGTGAGTTCGCCCCACGTCGACCGCCTCGTCGCCGAAGGCACCACGTTCATCAATACCTACACCCAGAGCCCCGCTTGTGCGCCGAGCCGGGCCGCGATGCACTCGGGCCGCTACCCGCACCGCCGGGGTGTGTACGGCTTCGAGACGCACCACGCCAACAACGCCGACATCTATCGCAGCACCGTCCCCGAAACCCTCGCCGCGGCGGGCTACCAAACCGCTCACACCGGCAAGCTCGGCGAACGCACCCTGCCGTGGGACGGCCAGAAGGTGAGCTGGGACAGCCAGCAGTACCAGCAGATCATCGGCGGCGACCGCAAGTTCCGCCTCGCGGGTGATACCGACTGGGTCAAAGAGCCGTTGTGGGTAGATGGAAAGAACCGGGGCGAGAACATCGTCTTCTACTTCGACGACGGCAAACGCGTCCTGGTCAACAACGTCAAGTCCGGCGACCATCCCGCCGAGTCGTACGAGGCCTTCGCTGATCTGGTCGAGCGGCTGAAAATCCTCCCGCACTACGAGCCGGGCAAAGACCCCGTTGAGTCGTTCGACCGCATGATCATCGGCGGAGAGAGCAGCCGATCCGTCGGCCTGACGCGTGACGGCTTCACCGTGCGCAACCTCGAAAAGTACCTGCAAAACGCGGGGCAGCCGTACCAAGCCGTCACCGGTAAAAAACTGCATGGCCCCGACCCCAGCAAGCCGTTGTTTGTCCACGTCGGCTTCGACTTCCCGCACACCCCCGTGCTCCCGCCCAAGTCCTACCGCGACCGCTTCGCGCAGTACACCTACAAGATCCCCCAGGCCGCGCCCGGCGAGATCGCCGCGTTCCCGCCGCAGCTCCAAAAGCTCTACGGCAGCAAGCGCACCGACCACCTCACCGAAGCACATCTGCAGCAGATGATCCAGGACTACTACGCCTTCTGCGCCTACGGCGACCAACTCGTGGGCGAAACCGTCGAAGCCTTCACCGCCTACAGCGAAGCGCAGGGCCAGCCCTGGATGATCGTCTACGTCTGTGGCGACCACGGTTGGAAGCTCAACGAGCACGGCATGACCTCGAAGTTCGCCACCTGGGACCTCGACGTCCACAACCCTGTCGTCGTGGTGTCCTCGGACAAGAAGAACTTCCCTGCGGGCAAAGTCGTCCACGACTTCACCGAGTTCGTCGATATGGCGCCGACGTTCTATGCCGCGGCGGGGCTTGACGTGGACTCATCCGAGTTCGACCACCTCGACGGCTACGACCTCGCGAAGGTCGCCGAGGGTAGCGTCCCCGCACGGGACTACGTGCTGATCGAGAGCTGGTGGGTCACCGGCCCGCGGGCGGCGCTCCGCACGAAGGACTACGCCTTCTCGATGAAGGTCAAGCCCGTCAACGCACCCGGAAAGCAGATGGATTGGCCGCTGGGCAAATCGCTGAAGCAAGTCGAAGCCGTACTCTACGACCTCACGGCCGACCCAAACGAGGTGCAGAACGTCGCGCTCGACCCGCGCTACGCCGAGGTCGCCACCGCGTTGCGAAACAAGCTCGAAGACATCGTCATCCGCGAACCGCGTCGCATCGAGGTGGACTGGAAAGCCGGGCCGGAAGGCAAAGTCTTCCGCCTCGACGCCGGCCCGCAGCTCTACGGCGGCGATGACAAGAAACTTGAACTGCCGAGCGTATCGCGCTGAGGGTAGTGGGGCAGGTCTTCGACCTGACGCGGACATCGGTGCCACGCAAAGAAGCTTGTCGCTTGTAGGTCAGGCATGCCTGCCTGACATCAAACCACAGCATACTCGCGTCAGGCAAGCATGCCTGACCTACGGCCGACGCGACATCAGCGTCACAGATAGACGTTGTCAGGTCGAAGACCTGACCTACATGAGGATGAGATTGATTTAGCGAACCACGCGGCCCGATGCTGCGCCGCCCATCAGGGCTTCGACTTCGGCGCGGGTCGAGTAGTTGAAGTCGCCTTTGATCGAATGCTTCAAGCACGACGCGGCCACGGCGTACTTCACCGCGACGGCGGGGTCGCTCAGCTCGGAGGTGATCAGTGAGAAGATCAGCCCGGCGGCAAACGAATCGCCGCCGCCCACGCGGTCGACGATGTTTTTGATTTCGTACGGCCGGTAGTTGCCAGCTTGATCGAGCGGCGCGAAGTGGGCCTGCTTGGATGCGCCGTCGTAGAGCATCGCGCCCCAGTTGTTGTGTGAGGCCGAGAGGCTTTCGCGGAGGGTGATCGCGACCTTGGAGACGTTGGGGAACTGCTCAATAACCTGCTGGGCGACGCCGGGGTAGTGGGAGATGTCAAGTTCGCCGGACTCGACGTCATTTTCGCCGGCGTGGATGTCCAGCACATCGGAACAGTCTTCTTCGTTGGCGATGACCACGTCGACAAACGGCAGGATGCCGCGCATCGTTTTCCCCGCGAGGGCCTTTCCTTGTAGCTCGTCCGACCAGCGCCAGAGTTTCTTGCGGAAGTTGAGGTCGATCGACACCTTGACGCCGTGGGCTTGGGCGGCCTTGGCGGCTTCGAGCGTAGCCTCGGCGGCGTGGGCGGAAAGGGCGGGCGTGATGCCGCTGAGGTGCAGCCACTGCGCGTCGGCGAAGATGGCCGGCCAGTCGTAACCCGAGGCTGGGGTCATGGCCACGGCCGAGTCGTCGCGGTCGTAGATCACGTTGCTGGGGCGTTGGTTGGCGCCGGTCTCGAGGAAGTACAGCCCGAGCCGGCCGTAGTCGGTGCGTTTGATGAAAGATGTGTCGATGCCCACGGCCCGCATCGAGTCCATCGCGGCCTCGGCCAGGGCGTGCTTAGGCAGGGCGGTGACGTAGCGGCCGACCCCGCCGAAGTTGCAGATGGACGCGGTAACACTCGCCTCGGCCCCGGCGTAGGTGACGTCGAGCGCGCGTGACTGACGCAGACGCAGCGGGCCGACTGCGGCCATGCGTCCCATGATCTCACCAAAACCCACGACTGCTTTCATGTTTACATCCATCTCGATTAAGCCTGTTTCGTTTGTTGTTGTTTATTGATTGCCGAGCGCGTCGACCGATTCCTTGACCGCTTCGGTGATCTGGTCCCACTGCTGGTTCTGGATCATGGCCTTGGGCGCGAGCCAGGTACCGCCTACGGCGATCACCTCGGGCTGGGCCAAGTAGTCTTGCATGTTGTCGCGGTTCACCCCGCCGAAGGGGAAGTACTCGACGCCGAGCGAGGCGAAGGGGGCGGCGATGCTCTTGAGGTACGGCACCCCGCCGAGGTTGGCTGCGGGGAACAGCTTCACGAGTCGGCTGCCCGCGTTGACGGCCTGGGTCAGCTCGCTGGGCGTGGCGATGCCCGGGGCGTAGGGCAGGCCACACTCGGCGGCGGCTTCGATCACGTCCATGCTGAGCCCCGGGCTCACGCCGAAGTGGGCCCCGGCGTCTTTGACCCGGCGCACCTGCTCGGGCGTGAGGATCGTGCCCACGCCCAGCAACACGTCCGGCAATTCTTCGGCGATCGCGCGGATGCCCGCCACGGCGTCGGCGGTGCGCAGCGTGACTTCGAGCGCATCGATCCCGCCGGCGAGGATCGCCTTGGCGGTGGCGACGGCGTCTTCGGGTGTTTCGGTGGAGAAGCCCGCGACCAATCGGGTGGAGCGCAGGCGCTGCGCGATCGCTTCGGGAAAGACGGGAGCGGGGGCAGGCGGGGGTGAAGCCATGGTGTTGCGTCTGCGGGGATGGGGGCGTGATGCGGCGGATTTCCGCGGGTTCGGCGAGGCGATTCGGGGCCTCAGTGTACTGAACCCGGGCCCGCGGTCACGCCCGCCTCGCCCCTTCGCTCCGGCTGCAAATTGGTCTATGATCTAAGCCGTCTCGCCCCGGCGACGACTCGAGCGCGAGTCCGGGCCCGGGCCTATCGACCGCTGACGACAACGGATGGAACCTTCGACGTGAGTAAGAAAATCGGCCTGATGGGCTGTGGCAACGTGGCGACCTACGGGCACCTCCCGGCCATCCGCGACACCGCGGGGCTGGAGCTGCACGCCATCTACGACCCCGACGCCAGCCGCGCCCGCGACCTGGCCAGCCCCCACCGCTTCAACGTCCGCCACGCCTGCCACACCGAAGAAGCGTTCTTCGCCTCGGGCATCGACGCGGTCGCCATCACCTCGCCCGCCCCCGCCCACGAGGCCAACGTCCTGGCCGCGGCCAAGCACGGCCTGCCCATCCTCTGCGAAAAACCGCTGTCCATGAGCAAGGAGCAGGGCCAGCGCATGATCGAGGCGACCGACGCCGCGGGCGTGCCGCTGTACGTCGCGTTCTGCTACCGCTTCTCGCCCTCGGCCCTGAAGATCAAGGACCTCGTCGCCGAGGGCGCGATCGGGGATGTCCGCTCGCTGCGGCTGATCTACAACTGGGACTGCCACGGCAAGTACAACCAGCGCGACCCCGAGCAAGGCGTCGCCCCGCATCGGCACGGCCGGATGCTCGAAGGCGGCCCCATGGTCGA
Organism: Algisphaera agarilytica; assembly: GCF_014207595.1. Taxonomy (NCBI): domain Bacteria; kingdom Pseudomonadati; phylum Planctomycetota; class Phycisphaerae; order Phycisphaerales; family Phycisphaeraceae; genus Algisphaera; species Algisphaera agarilytica. The sequence continues at coordinate 1,941,196 of NZ_JACHGY010000001.1, read as the reverse complement.
CTGCGGCACCCACCAGATCGACCTCGCCCAGTGGTGGCTGGGCAGCCCCGTGGTGAATGCGCGGGGCCACGGCGCGTGGGCCGACGACTACGAAGCCCCCGACCACGTCTACGCCCACCTCGACCACGACAACGGTGCCCACACCATGGTCGAGATCTCCTACGGCTTCGGCCACACCATGAAAGACCCCGAAAGCCTGTTCCTGTATCAGCTCATCGGGACCGACGGCGTGATCACCTACGACCGCAACATCGGCCGATTCGAGCTGCGCAACACCGAGGGCACCCAGACCCTGAAGTACCACCACGAAAAAGACTTCGCCGGGATGTACCGCGCTTTCGCCAAGGCGCTCGAAACCGGCGACGCCAACAACCTGCCCACCGCAGCAGAAGGCCTACGCGTCACCGACCTCGCGGTCGAGGTAACCGAGCAGGTGATGGAAGCCCGCCGCGTGGTTTCGGAATAAGACGTGTTATCCGCGCACGAAGCGCGGGCAATCGTAATGCGGGGTCACGCCGCGACGGCTTTGTCTTCGGCGAGGATTTGAGTGATCGACAGGTCGCCGACTTGGGCGAGATCGAGTTCCCAGTCGACGGGTTGGCCGTCTTTGAGCACCACGACCACGGGTTGGATGGGGTGTCCGGGCACGCCGCGGAGGACGCGGGCGGTGCGTTGGTCGGACAGGCTGACGGTGGTGCCGACGGGGAACATGCTCATGGTGTCGAGCAGGGCGCGGACGACGCTGCGGTCGTGTTTGTTCTGCTGGACCTCGCGGAGGATGGTTTTCATCGCCTCGTGGCCGGTGAGGGCGGGGCGGTGGGGGCGGTCGTCGGTGAGGGCGGCGTAGGTGTCGGCGACGGCGATGACCTTGGCCATGGGGTGGATGAACTGCTGGTGCCGGCTCTTGGGGTAGCCCGAGGCGTCGCAGCGTTCGTGGACCTGGTAGGCGGCGGTCTTGACCGACTCGGTGACGCCGTTGAGCCGGTCGAGGATGTTGAGGGTGTGGGTCGGGTGCTCGCGGACCATCTGCCACTCGACGGGGGTGAGCCGGCGCTGGGCGAGGCGGATGTGCGGGGGCACCTTGAGCATGCCCAAGTCGTGGATCAATGCCGCGACGCCGGCGTCGGTGACTTGTTGTTCGCCGAAGCCCATCTGGGTGGCGAGGGTCATGCTGAGCAGGGCGGTCTTGATGCCGTGGCGGTAGAGCGTGGACTGGGTGTCGCCCTTCATGCGGAGGAGCATGAGCACGAGCGCGGGGTCGGTGTTGACGTAGCGCTGGAAGCCTTGGATCAACCCCGAGGCCAGGCCCAGGTCGTGGATCTGTCCCTCGGCGAAGGCGGGGCCGAAGCCGGTGTATTGGTCCAGCGCCTGATCGAACGCGCGTTCGGTTTGGGTCGAGAGGGCGTTGAGCTCGGCGACGGAGAGTTTCTGCGTCGCGACGCGGCCGGGTTGGTAGTCGAGGTCGGTGGTGTAGGAGCCGTCGGGCTGAGCGGCGTCGAGGTCCGGGGCGGGGCCCGCGGACGAGGGGCGTGGGGCCGACGACGACACGGGGGGGTCGGCGGAAGAGGCTTGTTGTTGCGCGGCGGCCTGGGCTTCCTGTTCTTCGCGGGCCTGGCGCATCTCCTCGGTTTCCCGCTTGGCCACGGTGCTGATGCCGCGGCGGGTGAGCGTGTCGATAAAGCCCTGCGTGATGACCACGCCGGCCCTCAGCAGCAGGACGCCGGCCGAATCGGTGAGGTCGGTTTGGAGGGGCTCGCCAACCCGGAGCGAGCGGACTTGGATTTCTTCAGAATGGGATTGTGACATCGAAATGGAACCTTCAGCTTCCAGGCACAAAACGGAATCAACTCAATCTCATACGAAGAGTGAGCGGTGCCTGGCGGACATCCCCCGATGTCGTTACGCAATACATCGGCGGGCGGGGCTTGGAACTCGCTTCAGGAAACGCCCCATTTAACACCCCGCTCACACGCCTGAAACGCGGATCGGTGATTTCAGCGTCCTGGAGCGGATCATTACCGGAGGACTGAGCCGGTTTACGAAACAAACTGGAACGAAAGCCGCTGTGATTGGAACGCAAAAAAACCCACGCCAAGCACGGCGTGGGTGTGGAATGTTTTGCGGAAAAATCGGAAAGGCTTAGCCTTCGTTGATGGTCACTTTGTCCATCGTGTCGCCCTGGGCGATGGTGTCGACGACGTTCTGGCCGGAGGTCACTTTGCCGAACACACCGTGCTTGCCGTCGAGCCAGGGGCAGGCGACGTGGGTGATGAAGAACTGGCTGCCGTTGGTGTTGGGTCCAGCATTGGCCATGCTGAGGATGCCGGGGCCGGTGTGCTTCTTGGCCAGGGCCGAGGGCTCGTCGTCGAACTTGTAGCCCGGGTCGCCGGTGCCGGTGCCGAGCGGGCAGCCGCCCTGGATCATGAAGTCGGCGATGACGCGGTGGAACTTCAGGCCGTCGTAGAAGCCGTCTTTGGCGAGCTTGACCCAGTTGCCGACGGTCTCGGGGCAGTCCTCGGCGAAGAGTTCGATTTCGATGGTGCCTTTGGGGGTGTTGATCGTTGCGGTGGTGGGCATAGTGGGCTCGCGGTTGAAGGTTGGGAACGAAACGGGCAAACAGTATAGCCACCCCGATGTACACAGGCTTTGCGGGGCTTTTGCAACGGAACGGGCGGGCTTATTCGGGATGCTCGACGGAGAGGATCGAATCCAATTCCGGATACGCCGCGTCCAGATACGCGTTGCCTTGCAGCTGGATCTCGCGTTGCTTGGTGCTGGGGGTTTCGCCGTAGTCCTTGAAGAGAGACTCGACCACGTCCATGCCCTCGATGACTTCGCCGAACGGGGCGAAGCCCAGGTCGTCGAGGAATTGGTTGTCGTCGAGGTTGATGAATACCTGGGTGGCCCGGGTGTTGGGCTGGGTGGCGGCGGCGAAGGTGATGGTGCCGCGTTGGTTGGATTGGGTGCGGGGCTCGTCTTTCAATTTTTGGGGACGCCACGCCGCGGCGACGTCGGGGTAGCCGTGGATCCCCCACTGCACGACGAAGCCGTCGACGACGCGGAACACCCGCTGGTTGTGGTAGAAGCCCGCCACCGACAAGTCGTAGAAGCGGTCGGCCGCGAGCGGGGCCCAGTCGCGGTGGACTCGCACCACGAAGGTGCCCTGGGTGGTAACAAAGTCCAGGTCGTACTGATCCGGCGCAGGCTGATCGTCGAGCACCGAGGCGGGCTCGGCCAAGCGCTTGAGGTCCGGCACCACAGGAATCATGGCCACGGCTTCGTCACCCTCGTCTGTCGGGGCAGGCACCTCGTCCACCACCACAGCGGGCACGCTTTCGGCCGAGGCTTCGACCGGGGCCGGCTCGACCGAAGGCGTGGATTCGGAAACTTCCGCAACCAGCGCGTCCTCGTCAGGCTGCGCCTCGGCGACGGGTTCAGCGACCGCAGCGGTCTCGGGCTCGGAAGACTCCGACTCTTCAGCATCCACCTCCGCGACCGGGATGGCCGCCGGGACAACGACCACCCTCACGGGCTCCGTAGCATTAGGAGCAGCCGACACCTCCACGGGTTCCGCCACTCGCTCCACAACCTCGGGCGTCGATGCGGGCTCGGCTTCGACCACCGGCAAGGGGGCTTCGGTGACCGCGACCGTGTCCGCCGCTTCGGGGGCGGCAGCAAGATCCGCCGCGGGTTCCGTGGACTCCGCATCGATTGTTTCCAAACTGACCGGCGACTCGGGCTCGGTTGCCACAAGCGACCCGGGGGCGGGCTCGGGTTCGGCGTCCGGAAGAATCGCCGGGGCCTCGGCCGTGATCGTCGGCTCCGGCTCGGGGCGTTTGGCGGCTTCGAGCAAACCCTGCGCTACGCCGAGCGACGCCCAAGCACGTTGGGCCGGGTCGTCGATCCGCTGCGTCCAGTCGCGGGCCTCCTCGAACCTTCCCTGCCCCGCGATGCCGAGCACCGTGAAGTGCGCCCAACCGTATAGATCGGATCGGCTGAGCTGTTCGCGGAAACCACGGCTCATCTGATCGCGCTCGAAAGACGCGTCGCCCTCATCACGCAGAAGCCCGGCCACGTACTCACGCTCCGCGGGGTTGCCGATTTTCCCTAAATAAGTCTCCGCCTCGGCGTCGTGGCCCCAGTACCACTTGTGCAGCGCCCGGGACGCGTGGATCCAGCCGTCTTCCCCGTCGTGGGCCAACGCCCGAACGCAGAGGTTGACGATCCGTTCGTTTTCTTCCGCCGCGGGGTCTTCGCCAAGCTCGCGCTGAACCGCAGCGATCTGTGCTAACAACGCGCCCTTGGTTTGCAAGGCATAAGTCAGCTCTTCGCCGACGCCCGTGATCCGCCGGGCCTGGACGCTCGCTTCTTCCAGCCACGCCGCCGGGTCGTTGCCCGGCAATTCATCCTGTGCCGACACGGACACCACCGACACCGCGAAGCACAACAGCGCAAGCACGCACCGCATGAACCACCACCGCTTTGGAGTTTGACCAACCTGATCGCCGACGCGCATCATCACCGTTCCATCCTCTGGATCGCCCCACAATCTCACCTGATCATATCGCCCCGCCGTCTGCGACTCACGGCCGAATGGGCAACGTCCGAAAAGCCCCGACCGCCTCTGATAAAATCGGATGGATGTCCGCCCCCAAAGCCTGCTGCACCCCCAGCGTTTCCTCCAACCCCGGCAGCTCCCCGGCCTACACCGGCCCGCTCCAAGCGGTGCTCGAGCCGATCCGTCACGCCGACCAAGGCTCGACCGACGTCATGATCGAGCTGCCCGGCGGAAGCTTCCTCATGGGCACGGACTACCCCAAGGGCTTCCCCGACGACGGCGAGGGCCCGGTCCGCGAGGTCACGCTCCGCCCGTTCTGGATCGACGCGACCAGCGTGACCAACGCCCAGTTCGCCGCGTTTATTAAAGACACCGGCTACACCACCGAGGCCGAACGCTTCGGCTGGTCGTTCGTGTTCCACCTGCACCTGTCTAAGAAGTTTGCCGAGAGCCTGCGCAAGGACGCGACCGTGCCGCAGACGCCGTGGTGGCTGGCAGTGCCCGGCGCCAAGTGGGATCGGCCGCACGGCGAACGCTCATCGATCAAAGCCATCATGGACCACCCCGTGGTGCAGGTGAGCTGGAACGACGCGATGGAGTACGCCCGGTGGGCGGGCAAGCGTCTGCCGACCGAGGCCGAGTGGGAATACGCCTCCCGCGGCGGCAAGGAGCAGACGATCTTCCCCTGGGGCGATGTGCTGGAACCGCGCGGCCAACACCGCTGCAACGTCTGGCAGGGCAAGTTCCCCACGAACAACACCGCCGACGACGGCTACGTCGGCACCTGCCCCGTCACCGCGTTCTCCCCCAACGGCTTCGGCCTGCACAACACCTCCGGCAACGTCTGGGAATGGGTCAGCGACTGGTTCAGCCCCACCTGGCACGTCGAAGCCTCCACCGAAACCCGCGACAACCCATTCGGCCCCCAACCCGTCAAACCCCAAAACGAAGCCGGATGCTGCGGAGCGCAGCGACAAAGCACCGGATCCAACACCCCGAACGCTAAGCCGCAAGCGGCAACGCTCATCGACTCCACCGGCTACCGCCTCACCCACAAGGTCCAAAAGGGCGGCAGCTACCTCTGCCACGACTCTTACTGCAACCGCTACCGCCTGGGGGCCCGCACCGGCAACACCCCCGACAGCGCCACGACCAACAACGGCTTCCGCTGCGTGCGGGATATCTGACCCTCACCTGACCGCCCCCGCACACAACGCCACTTCCGAGCACGAAGCGTAAGCGAGTGACACAAGCGACCTGCGAAAGCTGTCACTCGCTAACGCTTCGTGCTCCGATTCACGCCTAACCCTGTCAAATCAATTTCACCCCCGCAGCCCGATTTTCCCCGGCGGGCTGCGTGCTGCGCCGCTTGTCCGTGCTACGCCGGACCTAAACCCACAAATTACGGCCCCGCATCCGTTCCCGACTCAGTCGCCCGCCGAGATGCACGAAGACATGGACGAAGCCCTTGCGAAACCGCGTCTTCAGAGATCCCGGCGATGTCCATCCTGCAAAAAATCAGTCCGCTCTCGCGACACATGAAGCCCTCGGCGGTCGGCCAGAACGCCGACACCGAGAAGTGGGTCCGCATCCTCTTGGAGCAGAAGCTCAAGGCCGAGGCCCGCGGCCGACAGGTCGGGCGGTCCAGCGACGCCGAGCACGACGGCATGGTCGATATCCGCCTGGCCGGACCCGGCGAGCCCAAGCAGCCCGATGAGGTGTTCGAACGGCTGCGGTGGGGCGGCTTGTTTGCCTGCGTCGACCCTAACCCCGAGCGCGTCGGCAAGATCATGCAGGCCTACGACAACAAGAACGGCTTCGTGCTCGAACAGGGGTTCGATGAACTCTGGGGCGGGCCGTTGGGGCTGCGCATCCCCGGCGTCACGCCGCGGGCCTACTGCTTCGTCGCACGCAAGACCCACCTCGTGCCCCCAGGGCAGGTGACCGATCGGTTCACGTTCGACGTCAAGCTCGCCGAGGACGACTCGCAGAGCTCGGGCTTCTGCGTGCGTAAGCAGGTGCCGACGATCGACAACCTGTCCCGCCGATTGGCGTGCAAGTACCCCGACCTTGACCTGATCGACATCCGCGTCCGCGCTGAGAAACTGGTCAACGAGATCTTCCCGATCTTCCTGACCCGCGAGGCCAAGGCGCTCGACAAGCTGCAACGCACGCTGCCCGAGGCGTTCCGCACCCGCGTGCCCCGGCCGCTGCGCATCGTGAAGAACGACAAGGGCTTTGTCACCCGGCTGGACATGAACTGGCTACGCAACGGCGGCCAACCCATCACGCAGATCGAGTTCGCCCGGCAGTCGCTCGAGCTGCTCTCCATGCTGCACGACCACGCCAAGCTGATGCACCTGGACCTGCGGCCGGACAACCTGGTCATCACCCCCGAGGGCGTCGGCTTTATCGACTTCGGCAGCTCCGCTCAGATCGACGAAGACCTCCAAGCCAGCCCCGTCCTGCACGAGCTGTTCGACCAGATGATGCGCACCAGCCACATCCAACGTGTGCTCGGCCAGATGGTGGAGAACGGCGAGGTCACCAACGAAGCCCTCGCCGCGGTGCAGGGCAAGGCCGACCCCAGCGTGGACACGTTCTACCTCGCGGTCCAGATCAACCACCCGCAGACCAACCCCGAGCTCGAACGGCTGATCGACTACCAGCCGCTGGGCGAGAGCGCCAGGGCCCTGGAGTCGCTGACCGCTTCGATCCTCAAGCCCATCAACCCCGGGCTCAGCGATTTCAAGACCGCCGCCGACATCCTGCGGGGCGTGAACCGCATCGCCCAGCGTTTCGCGGGGTAACTTCTCTTTAATCCGCAACTTCCGTTCAAAGCCGCCGGTGGCATCGGCGGTCTGTTTTCTGGGGTCAACACCTTGCCCAATTCCTCGCGGATAGCGGGTATCATGGTCGATTCGCTATGAACACCACCCCCACCACCGATCCTCGGCCGACCCAGAACCTCAACGTCACGTCGCTGGACCCCCTGGTCCCGCCGGCGACGCTTGAGAAATCCCTGCCGCTGTCCGACCGGGCCCGGCAGACCGTGCTGGACGGCCGGCAGAGCATCGAGGCGATCCTGCGCGGCGAAGACCCGCGCCTCCTAGTCGTCATCGGTCCCTGCTCCATCCACGACCCCGCCGCGGCGATGGAGTACGCCAAGAAACTCGCAGAACTCAAACAGAAGTTCGACGACCGGCTGTTCCTGGTCATGCGGGTCTACTTCGAGAAGCCCCGCACCACCGTCGGCTGGAAGGGCCTGATCAACGACCCCCACCTCGACGGCAGCTTCGACATCACCCACGGCCTCAACGTCGCCCGCAAACTGCTGATCGACATCAACGAGCTCGGCCTGCCCACCGGCACCGAGTTCCTCGATCCGATCACGCCGCAGTACCTCGACGACCTTGTGAGCTGGGCCGCGATCGGCGCACGCACCACCGAGAGCCAGACCCACCGCCAGATGGCCAGCGGCCTGTCGATGCCGGTCGGTTTCAAGAACGCGACCAACGGTTCGCTGCAAGTCGCGCTCGACGCGATGCAGGCCGCGCTCAACCCCCACCACTTCATCGGCGTCGACGAAGAGGGCCGGGCCAGCGTCGTGCACACGCGCGGCAACGCCTACGGCCACGTGATCCTGCGGGGTGGCGCTCAGGGCAGCAACTACCACCCCCAAGACATCTCCGCCACCGCAGAAAAACTCACCTCCGCCAGCATGAACCCGCTGCTGATGGTCGACTGCTCCCACGCCAACTCGGGCAAGAAGTTCGCCCAGCAGGAAGTCGTGTGGGACAGCCTGATCGAGCAGCGCAACGCCGGCGGATCGGGCGAGGCGATCATCGGCGTGATGATCGAGTCGAACCTGTTCGAAGGTAAGCAGTCGATCCCCGACGACCTGTCGCAGCTGCAATACGGCGTGTCGGTGACCGACGAATGCATCGGCTGGGAGAAGACGGCCGACATGCTGCAGCGGGGCTACGATCGCTTGGGACTTACGGACTAAGTAGACAGGCGTGTTTGCGGTATGGCCTTGGGCATCCTTTTGGGTTTGTTAACGGGGCTGGGCCACTCCTTGGCGTATCTGGCGTCGCGTTGGTTCACGGTCGATCGCGGCCGGCCGGTGTCGCAGCTGTTGGTTCAGGGACACGTGTTGATGGGGGCGGTGTGCTGGGTAGCGCTGCCGTTTCTTTGGCCCGTGGGTTTCGCGCCGACGGCGGAATGGTGGGGCCAGCTGTCGGGGCTGATCGGATTTTTTGTGCTCGCGCAGGTGTGCTTGCTGAGTTCGTTGCGTGCGACCGATGCGTCGCGGGTGGCGCCGCTGCTGGGGATGAAGGTGGCGGTGTTGGCGTTGCTCTCGGTGCTGATGGGGATGCCGTTGACCGGGACGCAGTGGACCGGCGTGGCGATGGCGGTGGCGGCGGCGTGGGTGCTCAACGATGTGGGCGGCCGGCTGGCGTGGAAGGTGACGGCGCTGGTCGTCGGGGCCTGCCTGGCGTACGCCTTGGCGGATACGTTCATCAAGGGCACCATCGAGATCGCCAAAGACATGACCGGGGACCACTCGAGGTTCGGCATCCCGATCTTCACGGTCGCCGCGGTCTACGGCAGCCTGGGCGTGATCGCGCTGCCCCTGCTCGGGGTCTGGGGCTCACGGAAGCGGGAGGCCTGGCGGGACACCCTGCCCTATGCCGCAATCTGGCTGGCAACGATGGTCGCGCTCTACGCCACGTTTGCGAGCCTGGGCACCGTGCTCGGAGCCATCCTTCAATCGACCCGCGGGCTGATCTCGATCCTGCTGGGCGTCATGCTGGCGGGCATGGGCTGGCACCACCTGGAGCAGAAGCACGGCTGGGCGGTGCAGGCGCGGCGGCTGGGCGCCGCGGCGCTGATGTGCCTCGCGGTCCTGTTGTATGTCTGGGGGGGCCGATAAGGTTTCGGGTGCGGGGGAAAACCCGCCGGATATGACGGATTGTGCTGGTAAAGCCGGATACCGGGCCGGTCGATATCCACGGTATGAAGATCTGGCGTACCAGTATGAAAGATGCTCCGGAGGCACACGCTCAGAACCGCCGTCGCCACGGCCGTCTCAAGACCGAGGGCACCGAGTCGTCGCTGGGCAGCGTCGTGGACATCTCCGCCTCGGGGATGCGGATCCACCGCAAGGGCGCGATCCCCGTCCAGGAAGGCGAGAAGTTCCGCATCGATGTGCAGATCGACAAAGAAATCATGTCCATCGATGTCATCGTCCGCCGTATCCGCAAGCTCGGCCGACGCAAGTTCGAGTTCGGCATCGAGTTCATCAACATGAGCGATGAAGACCGCATGCGTCTGACGCGTCTGGCCCGGATCGCGGCGACCAGCGCCCGCGCGATGTGGTGAGGTCATTTGGCGATTTTGTGATTTCGTGATTTAGCGATTGAAAAAAGACCTGCCGGTCGGCGTGATGCCGGGGCAGGTCTTTGAGTTTGCTCAATGGCTCAATCGCCAAATCACAAAATCGCTAAACCACCAAATGCTCACCGCACCTGTTCGGTGGCGACCGGGACGATGAACGCGCCGGGGATGCCCAGCTCGTCGCGGTAGGCCGCGGCGGAGGTGTAGGTGGTGAACCGGCCCAGGTGCACCAGCGTCTGGCCGGGGCGGGCGGGGTTGGCGAGCAGGCGGGGGGCACCGACGCGGGCCTCGATCGCGGCGTCGCGGATCTGGTCGGCGGCGGCCTGGGCGTTTTCGACATTGGCGAACGAGCCGAGCTGGAGCGTGTAGCCGTTCACGGCGAGTTGGTCTTCGACCTGCTTGCGGAACGCGGGGTCGGCGGACGAGGCGCGGGCCAGGGTCAGGTGGTCCCGGGCGTTGGCCCATCGACCGAGCTTCTGCTGGGCGATGGCGGCGTAGTAGTAGGCCTTGGCGCGGTCTTCGCCGGTGAGCGTGGGCGCGGCCGAGAGCAGGGCGTCGGTCGCCAGGGCGTAGCGTTCCTGGGTCGAGTAGGCCAGGCCGAGCATGACCCCGGCATTGGCGGCGAGTTCCTTGTCGAAGCCCTCGGCGGCCTGGCGGAGGTATTTCACGGCCTTGTCGGTCCGGCCGAGCTCACCCGCAGACAGGCCCGCGACGTACGCCGCCTCGGCCGAGTCCAGCGAGGGCTCGGCGGACGCGATGGCGGAGGCGAAGCTGTAGGCCTGTTCGTAGTCGCCGCGGTGGTAGGCGCTGTTGGCGTCGTCCAGCGTCGCGGTGGGCTGAGAATTACGGCAGCCCGACTGCAACACCACACCAGACAGCAGCATCAAACACAACACGACACGCAACACGCGGGATCCATTCATCGGATTTTGAGCCTTCCTGATCGGGGAGGTTTGGGGAATGATCGAATGATTAGGATATAGTTTACCGCGATGAGCATCCTGCGAAAGATCATGCGAAAGGCCATCACCCACCCCGCGAAGGTGGCGGTGATCGACGACCAGCGCGAGTACACGTTCTTCAAGATCGCGGCCGGTGCGCTGTTTGCCGCCAAGGCGATCGAGCAGGCCACGCAGAAAGACAAGATCGGCATCATGCTGCCGACCAGCGGCGCGTTCACCGTCGCGTTTCTGGGGACCTGGCTGGCCAAGAAGACGCCGGTGCCGCTGAACTACCTGCTGTCGCAGGACGAGCTGGCCCACGTCGTGGCCGACAGCGGCATCGACACCATCATCACCGCCGGGAAGATGATCGAGGCGATCACGGGCCTGGGCATCGACGTCGAGGCGTTGCCCGGCGATGTGAAGCTGATGAAGCTCGAGGACGTGTCTTTCAAGGGCCTGCCCCCGCTGCGGATGCCGCCCAAGCTGGCCGACGACGACCTGGCGGTCCTGCTCTACACCTCGGGCACCTCGGGCAAGCCCAAGGGCGTGATGCTCAGCGAGAAGAACATCCGCACCAACATCGAAGACTCCATGGAACACGCGGGCCTGACCAAGTGTGACACGTTCCTGGGCGTGCTGCCGCAGTTCCACACGTTCGGGCTGACCGTGCTCACGCTGCTGCCGCTCTTCGGCGGGGGACGGGTGGTGTACACCGCGCGGTTCAACCCACGCAAGATCATGGACCTGATGCGCGAGCACCGGCCGCAGCTTTTCATCGGCGTGCCGTCGATGCTCGGCGCGCTGCTCAACGTGAAGAGCGCCTCGCCCGACGACTGGAAGAGCCTGCGTTACGTCATCTGCGGAGGCGAGCCGCTGCCCCAGGCGGTGTACGACGGGTACAAAGACAAGCTCGGCGTCGAGATCAACGAGGGCTACGGCCTCACCGAAACCTCACCCGTCACCAACTGGTCCACCCCCGAAAACACCCGCCTCCACTCCGTCGGCCTGCCGCTGCCCAGCGTGCAGAACTTCATCGTCGACGACAACGACAAGCTGCTCGGCCGCGACCAGGAAGGCGAAATCCTCATCTCGGCCCCCAGCGTCATGCAGGGCTACTACCAGCTGCCCGAACTCACCGACAAGGTCATCCTGACGCTGGACGTGCCCGACGATCCGAACATCGGCTCGTCCGGGCACCGCGCTAAACGCGGCGGCCCGACCCGCTGCTTCCGCACCGGCGACATCGGCAAGATCGACAAGGATGGGTACCTCTACATCACCGGCCGCAAGAAAGAGATGCTCATCATCGGCGGCGAGAACGTCTTCCCCCGCGAGATCGAAGAGGTGCTCAACCGCCACGAGACCGTGAACGCCTCGGCGGTCATCGGCCGGGCCGACGACTCCCGCGGCGAGGTGGCGATCGCGTTCGTCGAGCTGGCCGAGGACGCCGAGTTCGACGAAGGGGCGCTCAAGACCTACTGCCGGGACAACATGGCACCGTTCAAGGTGCCCAAAGAAATCCGCGTGCTCGACGAGCTGCCGCGTAACCCCACCGGCAAGATCCTGCGTCGAGCGCTGTCGGCAGACTGACTCACCCCCACACCCCCATATCCCCCCTCCGAGCACGACGCGTCAGCGAGTGCATGCGGTGTCAGACCGCCACGGCCACTCGCTTACGCTTCGTGCTCGGAGGGGAAAACGTTGGGGATGGCAAACAACCATCGGCGACCCTCATGGGCCATGCCGGCGTATGTTTTGTGAGGCCGTAGACAGCCTGATACGATATTGGGCTACGGATTTACCTTTCAACCGAACCATACCCGAACTCGTCAAGGAGTTGCAGAGATGAAGAATTCGATCGTAATCGTTGCCCTGGTCGCCGCGTTGACCCTGGGTCTGTACGTCACCGCGGGCGGTCAGGCCGGCGGCGCCGCGACCCCCACGAAGGTGGCGGTGGTGAACCTGCAGGACGTCATCAACCAGTGTGCCCAGCAGGCCGCGTTCCTCGCCGAGGGCAAGGCCAAGGCCGAGTCGCTCAAGGCCGAGCAGCAGCAGCGCCAGCAACAGATCGCAACCATCTCCACCACCCTCGACACGCTGCAAGTCGGCGGCGACGCGTGGAACAAGAAGCGTGAAGAACTCCAGCAGAAGACCCTGGAGATGCAGGTCTGGGTCCAGATGCAAGAGCAGAACGGCCAACTCGATCAGGCCCGCCAGTTCGCCGAGATCTACATCGCTGCGAACGAAGCCTCGGCCGCCATCGCCCAGGCCGCCGGCTACGACGTCGTCCTGCAAGGCGGCGAACTGCCCGACCTGATGCGGCTCAACATCCAGCAACTCCAAACCGTGGTGCAGACCCGGAAGGTGATCTACTCCGGCGACGCCGTGGACATCACCAACGCCGTGCTGCAACGCATGAACGCTGACTTCGATCAACGCTAAGACATCGAAATGCTTCCGGCTCGATCCCCCTCCCTTGAGGGAGGGGTAAGGGGAGGGTGCAGAGGCTTGCCAGGATCACGAGATTCCGTCAGCCTTGATAACACCGACACCCTCCCCCGGCCCCTACCTCAAGGACGGGGAGTCAGAAGACACCGCTAACCTCCGACGTTCAACGCTTGACTGAATACACCCCCCAGACCGTGGCCGAGCTACTCGAAGGCCGACTCGTGGGCGATCCCGACCTGGCCATTACCGGCCTCGCCGAGATCAGCACCGCCAAGCCCGGCGACCTCACGTTCGTCGGTGAGTCGGGCTACGCGCCGCGTTGGGGCACCAGTCAGGCGTCCGTCGCCATCGTCACCGAGGGCATCGAGCTCGAGCCCGGCGAAGGCCGGGCGCTGGTGTTCGTCGAGAACGCCGACCTGGCGATGGCCCGCGTGCTCGACGCGATCGCCCCCGAGCCCGCCAAGCCCGAGCCCGGCATCCACGCCACCGCGGTCGTGCACGACACCGCCGAGCTCGGCGAAGACGTGACCGTCGGGGCGTACTGCGTCATCGGCCCGGGTGTGAAGGTCGGGGCCCGCACCGTGCTGCACAACCATGTGACCCTGCTCGACGACGTCCGCCTCGGCGAAGACTGCGTGATGTGGCCCAACGTGGTGATCCGCGAACGCTGCAAAGTCGGCAGCCGCTGCATCTTCGAGCCGGGCTGCATCATCGGGGCCGACGGCTTCGGCTACCGCCCGGACATGACCGGCGAGCGCCCCCGCATCGTCAAGATACCTCACCTGGGCAACGTCGAGATCGGCGACGAGGTCGAACTTGGCGCCTGCGTCACCATCGACCGCGGCAAGTTCGACGCCACCACGATTGGCCAAGGGACCAAGATCGACAACAAGGTGCAGATAGGGCACAACTGCAAGATCGGCCAGATGGTCGTGATGTCCGGCTGCTCCGCGGTGGCCGGCTCGGTAAAGATCGGGGACGGCACGCTCGTGGGCGGGGCGGTGATCTTCCGTGACCACGTCACCGTCGGTAGAGGCTGCAAGATCGCGGGCGGCGCAGGCATTTCAGGCGATATCCCCGACGGCGAGGAGTGGCTGGGGTACAACGCCAGCAACGCTAAAGAGGCCATCCGTGAACTGATGGCGATCAAAAAACTCCCCAAGCTTCTCAAAGATTTCAAGGCCCTCAAGCAGCGCGTCGACCGCTCCGAGGTGAGCGACTGACCGCCCGACGCTAAACTAAGGCTTCCTGATTTTCGCAGCGAACGCCCCGGCGAGCGGCGGACATCGTGCCCGCCCCACGGCATCTGCCGAACTACCGTATGGATTCACACCAGCACACCATCTCGACCCCCCAGTCCATGTCCGGACGCGGGCTGTTCCACGGCGTGCCGGTCAACCTCACGTTCCTCCCCGCCCCGGCCAACCACGGCATCGTCTTCCGACGCACCGACCTCAACAACGCCGAGATCCCCGTCTCCGTCGAGCACGTCACCAAACGTGTCCGCCGCACCGCGATCAAGGTCGGCGAGGCTTCGGTCGACACCATCGAACACTGCATGTCGGCCGTCGCCGCCCACGCCATCGACAACCTCATCATCGAGCTCGACGGCCCCGAGGTCCCGGCGATGGACGGCTCGTCGCTGCCGTTCTACGAAACCCTGCTCAAGGCGGGCATTGCGAAACAAGACACCCCCCGCCGCCGGCTGGTCGTGAAGACCCCCGTGGTCATCCGCGAAGACGACGCCATGGTCGCCGCGCTGCCCAGCCCCGACCCGGGCATGCAGGTCGTCTACGAACTCGACTACACCGGGGTGTCGAAAGTCATCGGCCGGCAGCTCAAGACGTTCGACCTGGACGACCCCGAAGCGGACTACGCCAAGGAGATCGCGCCGAGCCGAACCTTCAGCCTCGAGGCCGAGGCGATGGCCGCGCAGAAGGCCGGGCTGTTCCCGCACCTGACCGTGGACACCGCGCTGGTCATCGGCGACGACGGCCCGCTGGGCACCAACGAGTTCCGCTTCGACGATGAGCCGGTCCGTCACAAGATGCTCGACCTGATCGGCGACCTGTATCTCCTGGGCGCACCGATCCAGGGCCGGATCGTGGCCTACAAGTCGGGCCACCCGATGAACCACCGCCTCGTACGCGAGCTGATCAAACAGCACGAGGCCGCCCGGCTCAAGGACCTGGCCCACCACCACTCGGTGCTGGATGTCCGCCGGCTCTTTCGCATGATGCCCCACCGCTACCCCATGCTCCTGGTGGACCGGGTGGTGGAGATCGTGGGGGACCAAAGAGCTGTAGGTGTAAAAAACGTAACGATTAACGAGCCGTTTTTTCAGGGCCACTACCCCAATACTCCGATAATGCCTGGTGTACTGGTCGTGGAAGCGATGGCCCAATTGTCGGGCGTGCTGATCGGCCAATCCCTGGAGCAGGTCGGCAAATTGCCGGTGCTCCTCAGTCTGGACCGCGTCAAGCTTCGTAAGCCGGTGACGCCCGGCGACCAACTCATGCTCATCGCCGAGGCGGTGAAGATCCGCAGCCGAATCGCACACATGCACTGCCGGGCCTACGTGGCCGAGGAACTCGCCGCCGAGGCGCAAGTGAAGTTCATGATGGTCGACGACGAGGCGGAATAAGGAGGTTTTTGGCCCCGGAATTGAGAAATTGTTGTTGCAACACGCTCAACGAGCCGTGAACATAGTTCTCAATCGCCTGGCTCACGCCACCGAGTCCGGGTCAAGGACCACAACTTGCCTATGCCCGAAATCCACCCCCTAGCCGTCGTCGACCCTCAAGCCACGCTTGCCGACGACGTCCGAGTCGGTCCGTTCTGCCACGTCGGGCCCAAGGTCACCCTGGGCACGGGGACCCGGCTGGTGTCTCACGTCACCATCACCGGCCGCACCACCCTCGGCGAAAACAACACCGTCTGGTCCGGGGCCGTGCTCGGCGGCGACCCGCAAGACCTCAAGTTCCAGGGCGAAGACTCCCAGCTGGTGATCGGCGATCACAACGAGATCCGCGAGTGCGTCACCATCCACAAGGGCACCGCCAACGACCACGGCATCACCACCGTCGGTAGCCACAACCTCATCATGGCCTACGCCCACCTCGGCCACGACTGCGTCCTGGGCAGCCACATCGTCATCGCCAACGCCGTGCAGTTCGCCGGCCACGTCTGCGTCGAGGACCACGTGGTCATCGGCGGCGCCACCGCCATCCACCACTTCGTCACCATCGGCCAGCACGCCTTCGTCGGCGGCATGACCCGCGCGGTCAACGACTGCCCGCCGTTCATGATCGCCGAGGGCAACCCCGCCGTGATCCGCGGCGTCAATACCACCGGCCTGGGCCGCCGCGGCTTCACCGCCGAGTCGATCAGCAATCTCAAAGACGCCTGGAAACGCCTCTACCGCCGCACCGCCACGGGCAAGGCCGGCAACACCGCTTCCGCCCTGGAAGACCTGGAAGACGCCTACCCCCACGACGCCTGCGTCCTGGCCCTGGTCGCCCACGTCCGCCGGTCGGGCCAAGGCGTCTACGGCCGATACCGCGAAGGCCTCCGCAAGGACAACCCGCGGACCAACCCGGCGAAATAATTCATTTCAGATTTTTGATTTCAGAATTCAGATGTCCGATATGTTTTGCAGCCCCCGGCAAATGAATATCTGAAATCCTCAATCTGAAATCTGAAATGAAAACCTTCCTCGTCACCGGCGCCGCGGGCCTCATCGGGTCCCACCTCTGCGAACGACTGCTCGCCGCGGGCGACCGCGTCATCGCGCTGGACAACTTCAACGACTACTACGACGTCGATCAGAAGCACGCCAACGTCGCGGGGTTCAAAGACCACGAGAACTGCACGCTCGCCGAGATCGACATCCGCGACGAGGCCGGCGTCAGCCAACTCTTCGAGCAGCACCAGCCCGACGCCGTCGCCCACCTCGCGGCGATGGCCAACGTCCGCTACTCCATCGGCCGGACCCCGATCTACAACCAGGTCAACATCACAGGCAGCATCAACCTCCTCGAAGCCGCCAAAGCCCACGACTGCGGCAACTTCGTCTTCGCCTCGACCAGCTCGATCTACGGCAAGACGCCCAACATCCCCTTCGTTGAAGACGACGCCTGCAACCTACCCCTCTCGGCCTACCCCGCCTCGAAAAAAGCCATCGAGCTGATGGGCTACACCTACCACAACCTGCACCAGATGAACTTCACCGCCGTGCGCTTCTTCAGCGTCTACGGCCCGCGGGCCCGCCCCGACATGATGCCCTTCATGATCACCGACCGCATCGCCCGCGGCGAGACCATCACGCTCTTCGATGCCGGGCAGATGAAACGCGACTGGACGTTCGTCGACGATATCGTCTCGGGCGTCGACGCGGCGCTGCGTAAACCGCTGGGCTACGAGGTCATCAACCTCGGCCGCGGCGAGCCCGTGCTCATGGCCGACTTCGTCACCATGCTCGAAGAACTCATCGGCAAGAAAGCCATCCTCGACACCCCGCCCGCCCCGGCGAGCGAGCCGAAGCAGACGTTTGCCAATATCGAAAAAGCCCAGCGCCTGCTGGGCTACGACCCGCAGACCGACGTCCGGCAGGGACTCGAAAAACTCTGGGCGTGGTATCAAAAGCGCTGACTTAATCCCTCCCCCATCGGGGGAGGTGGGCGGACTCGTCAGAGGCCGGTCGGAGGGGGAACTCGCGGTAACCACGGCGTAGGGCGTGTCACTACACCACGTTCCCTCACCCCAACCCTCTCCCGGAGAGAGAGGGGGGCGAAGGCATCGACTATCGCATCGTTGAAGTTAGGCTTTCCCGTCGCACCTCGATTTTCACCGTGTCTTTCACGCCGTCGCGGAGGAACTCGGTCATGTTGGGGTTCGCCACCGGGTTGGCGTCGTCCCAGGAGTACACCGTGATCGTCACGCTGCCGGTCTTGTGCCCGGTGACGGTGCCGAACTTGTCGATCGACGCGATCTTCGGGTTGCTGGATTCCCAGATCACGTTGTTACGGGTGGCGTTGGCGGGGATCACCGCGCAGGTCAGGTCGATCGTCTGGCCGCGCGACACCGCCTGGCTCGGGGCGGCGATCTTCAGCGACTTCACCGGGACGTAGGCTTTCTCGTCGAGCGTTTCGCCGAGCATGTCGTAGGCCGCCTGCTGTTCGGGGGTGAGCTGATTCACGTCCAGCCCGTGGTAGAAGAAGTTCTGCCAGCCGATCTTCGGGCCCTTCTTGCCCTGCTCTTCCCAGGGGTTGTCGCGGAGGTCGAAGAACCGGCCGTTGGGGAAGTCGTGGTGCGGGGCGTAGCGTTTGAAGTCGGCAGTGTGGGCGAACTCGATCTTCTTCTCGAGGTCGGTGATCTTGCGGTTGCCGTTGTACCACTTGAAGATCGCCTGACGCCCCGCGCCGTTGGCCCGGCCGATCACCTGCGGCCAAACGCTGATGCCGTCGATGCGGTCGGGGTTGGGGATGTCGATGCCGCAGGCCTCGAGGAACGTGGGGTAGATGTCCGTCGCGTCGACCAGGCCGGAGAACGTGCGCGCCTGACCCGCGCCGCCCGCGGGCACGGTGCCGGGCTGGTTGAAGATCAGCCCGACGTGTTCGCCGGTGAATCGGCTGTGGCCTTTGCCGCCGGCGATCTTGCTGCCGTCGGGCTGGGTGGCTTCGAAGACGGCCTTGGTACCGTTGTCGCCCATGATGACGATCAGCGTGTTCTCGCGCAGGTCGTGCTCTTCGAGCTTCTCAACGACCTTGCCGATGAGCTTGTCCATATAGGCGAGCATGTCGGGGAAGTACTGCCTGGCGTCGCCCTTCATCGCGCCGTGCTTGAAGTCGCCCTTGATGTCGAAGTTGTCGTAGGCCGAGGCGGGCACGGTGTCGGGGGTGGGGGTGTGTTCGTCGTGCACCAGGATCATCGGGTAGTACACGAAGAACGGCTGGTCCTTGTGGTCGTCGATGAACTTCAGCAGCGCGCGGTTGCACACGTCCGGGCCGTACACGCGCCGGCCGGTGACGGGGTCTTTGTCGTCCTTGGTGAAGTGCAGCACCTCGCCGTTGTGATACAGCGTCGGGTCGAGGAACCGGCTCCAACCCGGGGCCTTGTTCGCCACATCGAAGCACAGGTACTCGTCCCAGCCGAAACGGAAGATGTAGTCGGCCGCGGAGATCTCTTTCGTGCCGCGCGTCTGCTTCCATTTGCCGAACATGCCCGTGGCGTAGCCCGCGCGTTTGAACACGTCGCTGATGGTGATCTGGGATTCGTGCAGCGCCTTGGGCGCGATGAAGTTTCGGCCGTTGTGCATGCCCGAGAGGATCGCGACCCGCGTCGGCTCGCAGATGGGATAGACATACGCCTGCTCACACATCACCCCGCCCGAAGCCAGCGCATCGATGTGGGGCATCGACAACGGCACGTCTTTGAAGTGCTGCTGCCCGGAGGTCACGGCCGTGGCCCCGTAGGAGGTCATCGTGAACCAGCTCAGGTCGTCGATCAGGATGTAGACGATGTTGGGCCGATCGGTCTGCCCGGGCTCGGCCGCCACGGCCCGATCCGCAGTCAACGCGATGACGAAGCACGACACAAACAAAGAAGTTAAGTATTTCATCACGCTATTCTCCTGAAAATCGTCGAGCCTAAGCCGAGACGTGAGGGGGTGAGACGTCCATTAAAATCGGTTCAAATATATTAATTGGACAACCCCCGCCAGGCAAGGATCAGTCTTCGGAGAGCCGGAGGACCTGGCCGACGGTTTCCTCGGTCAGGGTCCGCTCGAACTTCCGGCCGTCGGGCAGCGACACGGTGACGAGGATCTTTTCGTTGCTGAGCGAGTGCCGACCCACCGCCTCGTGACGCGAGAGGTCGAACAGCACCTCCGCCTCGGCCGAGCCCTCGAGCAGCCGTACGTTCACCGGCGGGGCGTCGGCGGGGCGGTCCTTGTCCACCTCGGGGTCGAGCTTGAACTTGCCCTGCCCCGTCACCACCGCGACCTGGACCCCAGCAATGTCTTCCACCCGGTCCAGCTCATACGTCCACTTCTGGTCCATCTTGCCCAGGTCGTGGTCCCAGCGGAAGTCCGCCTTCCACGTCTTACCCGCGCCCGAAGGCGTGAGGTCGAACGGCTTGGGGGCGTAGGCGATCGACGCCAGGTCCGAGGCGGTCTCTTCGAAGTCCAGCTCCGACGGGATGAAGTCGGGCTGCGAGGTCTTGCGCTTCATCTTGTCCACGCCGTTGGCCTTCGTCACGCTCCCGTCGGGTGCGATCTCGATAGTCAGCCCCACGCCCGCCATCGCGCTGAGCAACTCGTGCATCGCCTTGGTCTCGGCCGACGCGGACTTGCGCGAATCGACCGAGATCGCCTTGCCCTCGCTCGGCGTGTTGACGTACTTCATCCACTCCAGCGTCATGGTGCAGACCGACGAGCCGTCGGCGTTGACCTTGTCGACCGTCCAGGTCACTTCGCCATCGACTTCGATGGTGCTGGACGAGGTCTGCGATTGGTCGCCGAGCTTGATGTGGACCGTCTGCTCCATCTGGTTCCAGAACTCGTAGCGCGACGTCTGGCCGTCCACCCAGCGCGGGCCCAGGTCGATCGTCGCGGGCTCCGCGTCGGCGGTCGGTTCCGCGAGCGTGTAGGTCACCACGCCCAGCAACAGCGTGAGCAGCAGCAGCGTGGCCGCGAGTTTCTTCATTCGGAACAGTTGCTTCGCGTTCATGGCTAACGGTAGAGGTTGGGGCTGGGGTCCTGCTGATTAAAGCTTAGCCACTTCAGGGCCGTGATTCGCCAATTCCCCTGCGGGTCTTTCTGCCACTCGACTTCCCACTGGCTCCGCATGGGGTAGCCGCCCAGCCGGCTGCTGACGTCCATGGTACTGACGCCCATGCCCGGGCGGGTGCTCTGGGCGTCCACGGCGCGGGTCGCGTTGTCTTTCACCTCGTGCTCTTTGATCTCCCTGGCGATGAACTCGGCGCTCAGGTCCTCCCAGACGTCGCCGCCCGGCCCCATGAGCACCACCCGGTCGGCCAGCAGGTCCCGCAGCGCCACCTCGTCCGGGGGCGAGGTCGCCGCCACGAACGCCTCGGTCCGCTCGATCATCGTCTCCCGATCGGTGTTCACTAGCGTCGCCGCGACGTAAACGCCGATGCCCAGAAGCAGCGCCAGCCACGAGGCCGACACCGCCTTCTTCTGGTCCTGCCGCTTGCCCACCGTCCGCAGCACCGCCGAGACCGCGACCAGCGCGATCACCAACGGCCAGGGGTTCTCCAAAAGCAACTCCGAAAGGCTCGAACTCTGGGCCAAGATCATTTCCATATCGCACCATCCTATCCGCCCGGAACCGGGCCCGGCAGAATTGCCGTCACTTGGCATACGTCGTCCCCTGAACAGGGGTTACACCTCCCGCCCAGCCGCTTGCGGCTTAGCGCTTAGCCAACCCCGGGCTAAGCCGTAAGCGGCAAGCCCCACGAATCATGCCCACGCCGCCCGCCTTCCGATAACTCTCCTACGCATGCCCACGCCCGTGCCCGACATCCTGCGCGCCAACCTCGATGCCCTCCGCGGCGACGACCCCGCGCTCGCCGAGCTACTGGAGCAGACCACGCCCGCCGCCTTGGACTGGGACACCGCCCGCAACGGCCAGCCCATCGCCGCGCTCCCCACCGAAGCCCCCGGCGGCCGGCCGACCCCGCTGTGCAGCAAATACGACCCCGCCGCCGAGGCCCAGAAACTGCTGGGCGACCTCGACCCCGGCAAGACCGCGTGTGCCGTACTGCTCGGCTTGGGGCTGGGTTACCACGCCGAGGCCGCCCTCGACCTT
The DNA here is from genome assembly GCF_014207595.1 of Algisphaera agarilytica. Lineage (NCBI taxonomy): Bacteria > Pseudomonadati > Planctomycetota > Phycisphaerae > Phycisphaerales > Phycisphaeraceae > Algisphaera > Algisphaera agarilytica. The sequence continues at coordinate 1,919,018 of NZ_JACHGY010000001.1, read as the reverse complement.
CTGGGGAACGACGCCCTGATCCTGCTCTACGAGCCCGACCCCGCGCTGCTCAGGGCGGTCTTCGAGCAGCGCGACCTGTCGAAGCTGCTCGCCAAGCCCAACGTCATGCTCTTTTCCGGGGGCGGGGATGACATCGACCGGGCCAAGCTGCTCTCGCGCACCGAGGTCCACGCCCAACTCTTCACCCAGGGCACCCAGCTCGTCACGCTGCCGATCGCCCGCAAGCTACACAGCGACGCGGTCAACGCCTTCGGCCAAGCCATCACCGACATCGTCGCCTACAGCCGGACCAACATCGCCACCGCGCTAGTCAATGCCGCGCGGACCTGCCGCAACCTCGCCAACAACCTCGATGTCTACGCCGCCGGGGCGACGACCAACGAGCTGCACAACGCGGCCAAGGGGTACCCCGCTGTGTGCGTCGGCGCCGGGCCGAGCCTGGTGAAGAACGTGCACCTGCTGCAGGACCCTGAGGTGCGAAAGAACATCGTGGTCATCGCGGTGCAGACGGCGCTCAAGCCGCTGCTGGACCGCGGCGTCCAGCCCGACTTCGTGACGGCGCTCGACTACTCGCCGATCTGCGCCCGGTTCTACGAAGGCCTGCCCGAACTTCCCAACGTCACGCTCGTCGCCGAGCCCAAGGCCAACCCCGCCATCCTCGACGCGTTCCCCGGCCCCGTCCGCGTCTGCCGTGATGCGTTCAACGACCAACTTCTCGGCGACCCCGCGACCGGCGGCCTCGGCCGAGAGATCGTGCCCATCCGCGGCGGCGCGACCGTCGCCCACCTGTCGTTCTACCTCGCCCAGCACCTCGGCTGCGATCCGATCATGTTCATCGGCCAAGACCTTGGCTTCTCCGACGGGCTCTACTACGCCCCCGGCACCGCGGTCCACCAGGTGTGGGACTGCGAACTCAACCCGTTCAACACCATCGAGATGATGGAGTGGCAACGCATCGTCCGCATGCGGGGCCACCTCCGCCGATTCGACGATATGCACGGCCGACCGATCTTCTCCGACGAGCAGATGATCACCTACCTCAAGCAGTTCGAGCGCGACTTCGCCGACGCCGAGGCCGACGATCAACTCGTCATTGACGCCACCGAGGGCGGCATGCCCAAGGCCCACACCACCCGCCTCACTTTCGCCGACGCGATCGCCCAGCACGCCACCCGCCCCGTGCCGACGCTGCCCGTCCCGCCGCGCAAGCTGGATGCAGACCGCCTGGGCCAACTCGACGCGCTGCTCAACCAGCGGATCACGCAGACCCTCGAACTCAAACGCATGTCCCGCGACAGCATCGAACTCATCCGCAAAATGGGCCGATGCCTGGAGAAGGGTGACAAGAAGAAACTCGACCAGCACTTCACCAAGCTTGACCGCAACCGCAAGCGCGTCGAGGGCGACCTCAAAGAGCCCTTCGCCCTGGTCAACCAGCTCAACACCATCGGCTCGTACCGCCGCAACCGCACCGACCGCTCGATCGCGAAAGACGCGGGGAATTCCAAGGAAAAACTCGCCGCCCAGCTCGAGCGCGACCGCGACAACATCGACTGGATCATCCAGGCCTGCGACGAAGCACTCGTCATCTTTCGCGAGGCGCACGGGCGTGTGACGCAACGCGCCAAGCGCGAGTCACGCTCCCCGGATATCCAGATCAACGCCAACGCCTCGGCCAAGCCGTCGCGCAAGATCGCCACCCCCGCCGCGTAACCCTCCCATGAGCAACCCCGCATCTGTCATCGCGTTGATCGTGGCCGACGTCTCGGCGGGGCGGTTGGGTCATGCGCGCGACCTGCATGCCCCGCTCGCGGGCCGGCCGGCGCTGTGGCACACACTGCAACGCGCCACGCGCATCGGACGCGTCGGCCGAGTCGTCGTGCTGCATCAGCCGGGGCAAGACCCGCTGGCCCACATCGACACCTCTGCATTCGCCAAGCCCATCGAAACCTTCGCTCATGGCGACGTGGCCGGCGACACGTTCACCCCGCGCATCCGCTCGGCCCGCAAGTGGGCGTTGTCCGGCTGGCGGGGCGGCTTGGCCGGCGCAACCGCGTGGGACGAACTCTTGCCCGCCGCGCCGCTCGCGTTGGCGATGGACCGCTTCAACGCTGAGGCCGCGGTGCTTGTGGGGGGCGACTGGTGTGCGTTCGATCCGGGCTACGCCGACGGACTGCTCGACATCCACCTCGACGCGCCCGACGCGATGAAGCTCGTCTTCACCCAGGCCCCGCCCGGGCTGAGCCCGCTCGTGACCAGCCGTGAGGTGCTGCACGACTTCGCCGAGAAGCAGGCGACCTTCGGCAGTGCGCTCGCCTACAACCCCAAACGCCCCGCGATCGACCCCATCGGCCGAGAGTGCAACCTGCCCATCGCCGCCAGCGTCCGCGACACCGCTCGGCGGTTCATCTTCGACAGCCCGGCGGGGATGCAACGTCTGCATCGCGTCGCAGATCAACTCGGTGATGGCTTCGCCGACGCGGATGCCGTGGCCATCACCGACGCCTGTCGCGTTTGGGAACTCGACCACCCCGAACACGTCTTTGCCGACCTGCCCGAGCAGATCACCATCGAGCTTACCCCGCGCCGCATCCCCGACGGTCCGATCGTCCCGCAACACCACGTCGACCTCCCACGCAGCGAGATGGACCTCGGGTTGGCCCGCGACCTGCTCGCCCAATGCGCCGGTAAAGCCGTCACCCTCGGCGGGCTCGGCGACGCGCTGCTCCACCCGCAATGGGTCGAACTCGTTCAAGCCGCCACCGAGGCCGACGTGTTCGGGCTGCACCTCGAAACCGACTTACTCTCGCCGCGTGACGAACTCGCGCCGCTGACTGAGCTGCCGATCGACATCCTCAGCGTCCGCGTGAACGCCGACACCGCCGCGACCTACTCCAAGGTGATGGGCATCGACCGCCTGCCCGAAGTGATGGCCAACCTGCAGTGGCTGTTCGACCGGCGGGCAACGACGACCTCAGCGAGCGACCAGCTCCCCGCCGCGGGTCTGCCGTGGATCATCCCGCGACTCGTAAAGACCGCCGACACGCTCAAGGACATGGAGATGTTCTTCGAGCGTTGGATGCAGGTCGTGGGGCATGCCGTGATCGAGCGCCCGCCGACGCTGGGCAAGGGCAGCTTTGCGTTGGCCCCGGACCAGAACCCCGTGCCGATGGACCCGCCGTGGAAGCAACCGAGTCTGCACCAGGTCAAGCGTCGGATCACGGTCCTGTCCGACGGCACGGTCACGCTCTGCGGGCAGGATGCGCTTGGCCGGGCGAGCCTGGGCAACGCTTCCGATAACATGCTTTTGGAGCTCTGGGCGGGCGTTCCAACGCTGGAAATCCCGGGCGGGCGAGACGATTCGCCGGTGTGTCGGCGGTGCCACGATTGGTGGTCGATGCGGCGGGTTGAGGCTACAGCCCCGGTATCGTGCTAGCCGATATTGATAATGCATTGATAAATAACACTACCATCTGCAACGCCGATACCCGGCGAACGAAAACAATCCATGAACGCTCTCGCTGTGATCCTCGCCCGTGCCGGCAGCAAAGGCCTGCCGCACAAAAATCAACTCCCCGTCGCCGGCAAGCCCTGCCTGGCGTGGACCATCGAACACGCCCTCGAAACCCCCGGCCTCGACCGCATCCTGCTGTCCACCGACAGCAACGAGATGTCGCAGATCGGCCGACACCTGGGCGTCGAAGTCGTCACCCGGCCGTACGAGTTTGCCCACGACACCGCAACCGTCGACGCCGCCGCCCGGCACGCCGTGACCTCGATCATCGGCAACCACGAGCACATCGTGATCCTCTACGGCAACGTGCCCGTCCGCCCCGACGACCTGACCCAACGCGCCCTCGACAAGCTCATCGAGACCGGCTGCGACTCGGTCCAGTCCGTCTGCCCCGTCGGCAAGCACCACCCCTACTGGATGAAGTCGCTCACCGGCGAGAACGACGACGTGATGGAGCCCTACGAGCCCAACAGCGTCTACCGCCGGCAAGACCTGCCGCCGCTGTATCAGCTCGACGGCGGCGTCATCGCCGTCACCCGCGAGAGCCTGTTCAAGATCGACCCGGCCAACCCCCACGCCTTCCTCGGCACCGACCGTCGTGTCGTCGTCACCGAGCCCGGCGAAGTGATCGACATCGACGAAGCCAAAGACCTGATCGTCGCCGAGGCCACGCTGAAGCTGCAGGCCGAGGAACGCGGCCGGGCGGCAGGGTGAACTTGTAGTTATTCAAAGGCGTAGGGTGGGCACCGCCCACCGCGCCGATCTTGCCGCTTCGTGGTGGGCGGTGCCCACCCTACAGGCCTTGCTCATGGCGTCACCCCGCAACATCGCAGTCGTCACCGGGACGCGGGCCGAGTACGGCCTGCTCGAAACCGTGATGCGCGCCATCGACGCGCACCCCAAGCTCTCGCTTCAATGCGTTGCGGCGGGGATGCACCTTGTCACCGGAACACACCAAGACATCGCCTTCCCAATCGCGGCGAAGGTGCGGATGCAGAAGCCGGATCGCGTGGGGCGGCATCACGACGCGGTAGCGACGGGGCGGGGCATCAGTGTATTTGCCGAGGCGTTTGCGCAGCTCAAGCCCGATGTGGTGCTCGTGCTAGGCGACCGTATCGAAGCGTTTGCCGCGGCGAGCACAGCATCGATCGCCGGGATCCGCGTCGCCCACCTGCACGGCGGCGACCGGGCCGAGGGCGTGGCCGACGAAGCGATGCGCCACGCGATCAGCAAACTCGCCCACCTGCACTTCCCTGCCACCGCTCAGAGCCGCAAACGCCTCATCCGCATGGGGGAAGACCCCGCCACGGTCTTCAACCACGGCTCACCCGCGGCGGATGGCCTGAGCGACATCGCCCCAGCGGAAGACGCACCCGAGATCATCGTCATGCAGCACCCCATCGGGGACGACGACGCCACCGAACACCAGCGCATGCGTGGCACACTGCAAGCCACCGCCAAGTTCTCCCGCCTAGTCATGGCCCCCAATCACGACCCCGGCCGCAACGGCATCGCGCAAGCGATCCACGAAGCTGGCGTCGAAGTCGTGGATCACCTGCCACGCCACGAATTCATCGCCCGTCTCAAAGCCGCTCGGTTGATCGTGGGCAACTCCTCCGCCGGACTGATCGAAGCCGCCGTCTGCAAGACACCCGCGGTCAACATCGGCCCGCGGCAAGGCGGACGGGAAACGCCCAACTCCGTGGTTTCCTGTGGCTACGGGAAGCGCGGCGTCACCCAAGCGATCCAACAAACTCTCGGCCTCAACACGCGACGCTTCCGCCAACCCTACGGCCGTGGCGAAACCGGCCAGCAGATCGCCCAATCGCTGGCGAGCCTACGCATCGAACAAATCCCGGTGCGTAAACGCAATGCGTACTAAGCGGTAATACCAACCCATCGCCGAGCACGAAGCGTCAGCAAGTGCATCGCCTTGTCACTCGCTGACGTGTCGTACTCTGAGTTACATTTCGATTGTTCACGCTGCGGCGCGAGCGGTCAGACCGCTCAGTGTCTTGGCGATGTCGTCCGGCGTGAGTGACGCGGTGGCATAGCCCGCTTCGGCGACCACGCGCGGCATGCCGTAGACCACGCAAGAATAGCGGTCCTGGGCGAGAAGGGGGGCACCGCATTCGTGGAGGGCCCGGGCCCCTTTCAATCCATCGTCGCCGATACCGGTCAGGATGATGCCCAGCACGCGTTGCTGGCAGACTTTCGCGGCGGTTTCGAACAATACGTCGGCCGAGGGTTTATACAACGACTCGCGCGGTTCGTCGCTCATGCGCAGGCCGCACTTGGCCAACGACACGCGTTCGATATGGGTGTGGGTTTCGCCGGGGGCGATGTAGACCTTGCCCGCTTCGAGTTCCATCCCGTTCTCGGCGTGGATCACAGGCAGCGGGCAGATGTCGTTAAGACGACGTGACATCGATTCGGTGAACAGCCGGGGCATGTGCTGACCCACCACCACCGGTATGTGCAGCGTGGCCGGCAGGCTGGGCAGCAGTGTTTCCAGCACCGGCGGCCCGCCCGTCGAAGACGCGATGCAGACCATCTCCATCCGCGACGCATCGATCTCGGGCAGCGCGTCCGACACCGCAGGCGCGACGTCCGACGATTGCTGTTTGTGGCGGTTGCTCTCGCCCAGCCCCCGGACCCGGCGGACCAGGTCGTCGAGAAAACGCTGCTTGACCTGCGGATCAGCACTGAGCTGCTTTGGTATGACATCGGCCGCGCCCAAGCGCAGGGCCTGCAGCGATTGATAAGACCCCTCGGTCGTCAGCGTGGAACACATGAGCACCTGAGTCGGCGCTTCACGCATGATCCGGCGGAGCGCGGTCAACCCGTCCATCTCCGGCATCTCGATGTCCATGGTGATGACGTCGGGCCGGAGCTCCTTGGCGAGCCGGACGGCCTCGCGGCCGTCGCAGGCCCGGCCGACGATCTCGAAGTCGGGCTGTTCCGCCAGCGTCCGGCCGATCGCCAGCCGCATGAAGGCCGAGTCATCTGTGATCAGAATGCGCATCGCACACGTCTCCGTTGACTGTACTAATTTACACACCCCGGACCTATCACCCCGACCGGCCACCCGGCGCGGTTAGGCCGCAGCTCTGCTGAGCGTTTCCTGGATACGTTGACTCAGAATATCTGGGGTAAACGGCTTGACAACGTAGTTGTTCACGCCGGCCTTGATGGCTTCCACGACGCGCGACTTCTCGGCTTCGGTGGTGACCATAATCACGGGGGTGGTAGCGCCGCTGCTGCGGTATTCCTTGATGAAGGTGATGCCGTCCATGTTGGGCATGTTCCAGTCCAGCAGGATCAGCTCGGGGCAGAACGACGTGACTTTATCCAAGGCGTCCTGGCCGTCCACCGCCTCTTCGATCTGGCTGTAGCCGAGCTGGGTCAGGATGCCACGCTGGATGTTGCGCATCGTTTTCGAATCGTCTACCAGTAGCACTTTCATGAGTGTGTCCTCGTCGGATCAAATGGATCGGGTTGGCGGCGGGGCTTTGAGCGGCAGGCCGGGTTGGGGTAAATCGGGTGGCTCCACAAGAGGTGGAATCGTTACGCGGCGGCTTCGGAGGCCAGGGCGTCGCGGATCGAAACATCGACACTGAAGTTGCCCAGGTCGCATTCGACCGGAATGTGGATGGTAAGTATGTCTTTGCGGCCGGTGACCGTGTGGTGCTGGCCGACGATGACCGAGGGGCAGGTGATGCTGACCTTACGATCGGTGAACTTGGCCTTGGCGCCGCCGGAGACCATGTTGACCAGCTCGCCGATGGCGTCGGCGAAGTCTTCGTGCTTCGAGTCCATCTCCATACCGGTGAAGACAGCGACCGCGCGTTCGGCGCTGGCGGTGGGGAAGCCCAGGACGATGGTGCCTTCGACGTCGCCGGACATGCCGATGATGCCGGACACGTCGTGCGATTCGGACTCGGCGGGCTTGATCGACGGGGTGCCGACTTCCACCTTGAGCTGGAGCATCGTCTCGAAGACGTTGGTCACCGAATCAATGAACGGGATGATGAATTGGCTGTCCACAGGGCTCTCCTGGATGAATATGAGTACAGATGGTGGTTGCGGGGATCGGTCCTCAGTGCACGACCTTTTTCTCTATCGGCTGGGGCGGGGCGACGATTCACGCCCAACCCGAGGTTTCATGGATTACGCGGCCGCCCGGTCGCCGTGAGGCTGAGGCGTGCCGCAAGGGGTCTTGATGAGCTGGATCACGTCGAGGATCAGGCACACCCGGCCGTCTTCGCGGATGGTGGCACCGGAGAACGGCCCGCCCTCGGTGTAGCCGTCTTCGAGCGGTTTGATGACGATTTCCTGCTGCCCGATCAGGCCGTCGACCACGAGGCCGATCTGCTGTGCACCGACCTTGACCACGACCGCGAAACGCTGCTCGGGCGGCAGCGGGGGCTGGCCCAAGCGGTCGCGCAGATCGATGAGCGGCAGCACGCTGTCGCGCAACCGCACGACCTGTTGCCCCTGGATCGAAGAGATCGATGCGTCTTCGGGGCGGATGATCTCGACGATGCTCTGCAGCGGGATCGCGTACTGGTCGGAGTCAGACTCGATCATCATCGCGGGCATGATGGCGACGGTCAGCGGGATGAGGATCTCGATCGTCGTGCCCTGGCCCTCGGTCGACATGATGTTGATCGCGCCGTTGAGCTTGCTGATGTTGGTGCGGACCACGTCCATGCCCACGCCGCGGCCCGAGAGGTCGGAGACCTGGGCGGCGGTGGAGAAGCCGGCCTCGAAGATGAAGCGGAAAACTTCTTCGTCGGCGAGGTTGGCCAACGCCTCGGGCGTGACCAGACCCTTCTCGATCGCCTTGCCACCGATGACCTGGCGTGAGAGGCCCTTGCCGTCGTCGGTGATGGCGACGCGGACGTGGCTGCCCTGGTGCTCGGCCGAGAGGCTGATCGTGCCCTCTTCGGTCTTGCCGTTGTCTGCACGGGTGGTGGGCAACTCGATGCCGTGGTCGGCCGAGTTGCGGAGGATGTGGACCAACGGGTCGGCCAGGAGCTCGAGGACGGACTTGTCGACCTCGGTGTCTTTGCCAACGATCTCGAGGTTGATCTTCTTGTCGGTGTGGCGGGCGATGTCGCGGATAACCCGGGGGTAGCGATCAAACAGCTTAGCGAGCGGCTGCATGCGGGTGCGCATCACACCGACCTGGAGTTCGCTGGTGAGGCGATCCAGGTCGCCGGCGGCCTCGGCGAAGGATTCACTGAGTTCTTGCTCGATGCCGGCCTCACCCACCGTTCGGCTGAGCGCGACCACGCGGTTCTTATTCAGCACCAACTGGCCGACGAGGTTCAGCAGCGACTCGAGCCGGCCGACTTCAACGCGGATGGTCTGCTCGACCTGGGCCGCGGTTTTGGGGCCCGGCTCTTTGGCGGCCTTCGGGGCGGCCTGGGGCGCAGCGGGGGCCGCGGGCTCGTTGGCCTGGGGCGGGGCAGGGGTTTCGGATTCGGCGGGCTCGATCTTGCCGGCGATATCGTCGAGCACCTCGGCCGCGGCGGGCTCGTCCACGATGCCATCGAGGATCAGCAGCTGCTCGACCTCGCCGCCGTGTTTCGTGGCGAAGTCGGCGTCCAGGGGTTCCCCGTCGGCGAGCTGGCTCAGGCGTTGCAGGAACGTCTCCAACGGCCAGGACAACACACGGAGTTTGCCCAGCGCCTCGGCCTGCTTGTCGATGATCCACTTGGCCGCACGCAGACGCACTTCGATTTCCGCGACGAGTTCAGACGACAGGTCGTTGAGCTTCGGCGCGACCTCGAACATGAGCTGGGTTACCGCGGTCAGGTCGTCGAGCTCGAAGAAGTCGGCGGTCTTGACCATGTTGTCGGCGATCTCGCCGAGCTGCTCAGCGGCCTCGGAGCGGGTCGCGTCGTTGGTGACCTGACGGATGGTGTCGGTGAGCTGGGCCGAGTAGTCCTGCAGGTCGGTGACCATGAACTCGATCAGGTCCATCTTTTGCGGGCCGAGCTCGAGGGGCTCGCCGGGCTCGGCGTCGTTTTCGGAAGATGCATCGGTTTCCTGCGCGTCATCCGTAGACGCCGAAGCGTCCGCGCCGGCGTCGTCGCTGCCGATGGCGTTAAGGGCGGCGATGAGGGCGGGGTCGGCCGGGCTCGGCGATTCGCCGGCGGCGAGCTGTTCGATCTGTCCGCGGACCACATCCGCCGACTGCAGCAGCAGGTCCATCACCTGGGCACTCACCGCGACTTCGCCCCTGCGCAGGCGGTTGAGCGCGTCTTCCGCGGCGTGGGCGAACTCGATCACGGGCTCAAGCCCCAGGAAGCCTGCGGCGCCCTTGATGGTGTGCAGCGCACGGAAGCAGCTGTTGCAGATGTCGCCCTGCTCGGACTCGGGCGCGGACTCGAGGGTGACCAGATCTTGGTCGAGCTGCTCGATCAGCTCCGAAGACTCGGTGAGGAAATCCTGTAGCAGGCTGGCGTCCATGTCGTTCATCGTGATTCTCTCTTTTCGCTCGATGCGGTGGGTCGGGCGTGATTAGGCGTCGGATTTTTGATACGCGAAGCCTTGGGGGATGTTGAGTTGGGTGAATTTCACGTCGAGGTTTCGCAGCGATTCGCTGTGCCCGATCATCAGCGTGCCGTCGTCGGCAAGCTGTTTGTGGAACATCTTCACGCAGTTGGTCTTCATCTGGTCGTCGAAGTAGATCATCACGTTGCGGCAGAAAATCACGTCGAACGTGCCGAACCGCCGGGCGGCGTAGGTGTCTTTGAGATTGAGCTTCTCGAAGTGGACCATGCTCATGATCTCGGGGTCGAGGATGTACTCACGGCCTTCCTGCTTGAAATAACGCGACAGCACCATCGGGTTGGTGGACTTCACCGCGTAGTGCGGATAGCGGCCGCCGTTGGCGATGTTCAGGACCTTCTCGGAGATGTCGGTGCCCAGGATCTCGATCTTCCAGTCCGCCAGGCGGATACCCAGCGAGCGGTGCAGGATCATGGCCAGGGTGTAGGGCTCTTCGCCAGAGGAACACGCGGCGGACCAGAGACGCAGCGTCTTGCTGCTCTTGCGCTTCTCGAGGATCTCGGGCAGGATGCGCTGCTCGAACACGTCGAGTTGCGGTTCGTTGCGGAAGAAGCTGGTCTCGTTGATGGTGATGCGGTTGAACATCTCCTGGAATTCGTCGGTCTGGTACGGGCCGGAGGTCAGGAACATTAGGTACTGGTCGTAGTCGTCGAACTCAAGCTCTTCGAGGCGGCGCGACAGCCGCGACTCGAGGACGTACTTCTTGGAGTCTTGGAAGTGGATGCCCGAGCGGTCATAGACGACCTTGCGGAGTGTTTCGAACTGTGCGTCGGAGAGGGTTAGCCGTTTGGTCGTGGGCATGATGGGTCCTGGCTCGGAATACAGAGAGGTGTCGCGGGCTTGGTGATCCCACGCGTGGAGAGGTTCGGGGGTCAGGCGGCGAGGCCGTTGGCGTCGATGAAGTCTTCGCGGGTGAACAGCCGTTCGAGATCGATCAGGATCAACAGCCGATCCTCGAGTTTGCCCACCCCGCAGATGAAGTCGGCCTTGACGCCGTTGCCGGCGGTCGGGGCAGGGTCGATAATGGTCTTGTCGAGACGGAGCACTTCATGCACGCGGTCGACGGTGAAGCCGATCACTCGGCCGACATTGCCTACTTCGACCACGATGACACGGGCATCGCCCTCGTCGGCCGAAGGCTTGAGGCCGAAGCGTTTACGCATGTCGATAACGGGGATGATCCGGCCACGCAGATTGATCACACCCTCCACCGCGGCGGGGGAGTGAGGCACCCGGGTGATCGGCATCATCCGGTTGATCTCCTGAACTGCGAGGATCGGGATGGCGTACTCCTCAACGCCGATCTCAAAACTCACAAGTTGCAACAGATCGTGATCGTTATCCTCTTCCAAGAAGTCGTTGGTCGTTTCGTGCTCACTCATCCATCAGCCTCACTCTGGATGGGGCCGCGTCTCATTACGGGGCTACCCATATCCTTTTGACTGATCGGATTGCACAACGAAGCGGTTTAGGTAAACCCCCAGTTATCAACCACGCCTCCATAGACGCTATGCGTTATCGGGTGGAGCAGTGGATACTCAACCTTTAACCCGCGATGGCGTAGGACGCCGGCGTGAGGACCGGGGCCCCGGATTTCGCGGCGTTCATCAGGTCGGCCACGGTGACGCTCGAGAGTTCGCGGCGCAGGTGCTCGGTCGAACGCATGCAGACGTCGTGCAGCAACGAGAGCCGGCCTTCCACTTCGGGGGACGGGCTGTCCAGCGGCAGTTCGGTGTTGATCGGGCCGTCGATGGCTTCAACGATCTGCAGCAAGGAGATGTACTCGGCGGGAACCAGCATCTGGTAGCCGCCGCTGCGGCCGAGTTGGCTACGCAGCAATTGCTGACGGACAAGGGTCTGCAGGATCTTGAGGGTGGAATCGGTCGGGATACCCAGGTGCTCAGCCACCTGACGGGCTTGGGTGGGGCGGGTGGCGGTCTGCTCAGCGAGATAACCCATCGCCAGAGCGGCTTGGGCGGAGGTCTTGGTCAATTTCATCGGTCCGACATGCTTCCATATGCGGGCGTTCACGCGTCTCGGAGCGGGAGTTCGCACTGCTTTGGCTCCCCCCAAGGGGTCAAAGCAACTCGATCTCGGCCGGTCTCAGGCGGCGTTGCCCTGGATTTGGAGTGAGACCTCGTTCAGGCCTCACCCACCGCCGGATCTTCCTAAAAGGAAGACAGTGCGGTTTGCCTGCGGAAGGAACCCCCCGGCGCCACACTGCACGCCGAGCCATCCGCATCGCGGGTCATTCGAATCGGTCGCGGTACACTATTCAGCACGCAACCGATTCAGCTTGTAGGTCCTGAGATTCTCTGGACCGCCCCGCAAAAGTATCGGCAGGCCCACCCACGGGGCTTGAGCCCTCCGGCAAAGACCTGAACAATTTACGGGACTTCCCCATCAAATCTGAAACGCTCTGAAACACCTTGAAACAGGTAGACTTAGGCCATGCTATCGCGCTCCGCCATCTCGCCTCTTGGTCATGCCCCGTGTTCCCCCAGGCTCCGGAAGGGCTTGCTGGGTATGTCGTTGACGCTTGGACTCGCCGTCGGGTGCGCGACCTCCAACGACCCCGCGGTGCAGGGTAACCCCGCCGCGATAACCATCGCGGACTATCCCGAGGCGTTCCAGATCAGTGCCGAGGTTTTGCGCGACGCGGGTTTCCAGGTCGATCGCCGAGACTTCCGCTTCGGCAAAGTGTCGACCAAGCCCAAGGGCTCACCCACGCTCATCGAGGCCTGGAAACCCGATAACACGTATCCCGACCAGTCCGTCCGCTCGACCCTGGGCGATCTGCGTCGCACCGTCACCGTCAATTTCCTACCCCAAAATGATGCCCCCCACGCCGACGCTGAGTCCGCGAAGCGTCTGGTCTCGACCTACGACCTCCGCGTCGAGGTCCTGGTGGAACGCCTCCAGATCCCCCAACGCCGGATGAACGGCAGCACCAACGGCGTGGTCTTCGCCGACCTGGCCGAGGTCCCCGAAGAACTCCAGGCCCGCGGCATCACCCAGAGCTACTGGGAGCCGATCGGCCGGGACGTCCACCTCGAGCAACGTCTGCTGCAGCAGATCCTCGACCGCGTGGAAGAGGGGTAATCGCTCCACCACGCGTGGTCGAAGGCAGTAGGCGGCAGGGAGTAGGCAGTAGGAAAACCATGGCGGCCTACTGCCTACTCCCCATCTCCCTACCTCCCTGCGCTCCCCATGGCCAATCTTGTTAAGCTCTCTCCGCCCCCGCGTGGCCGACCACGCCAAGGCAATCTGTTAATTTGTGGTCAACGCCGATCCCCCCGACGCCGCCCCATAACCGCGGCGTTATTGTGTGACGCCCCCTAAGCCGAGGGCTGAGCACCGCGAAGCCCCGGATCAGATAAACCATATTCACCACCCCAGACCCCTTAATCCCCCAGCATCCCCGTAGGAACCCCAACCCGGAACCCCGCCATGACCGCTGCCCTCCTCGAACCCACCCCCACCGAAACCGCCACCTTCCCCATCGACCTGGGCAGCTTCAAGAAGCTCCCGCTCGACCCTTCGGTGACCACCCTCACCGACGAGCAGCGTGAGGCGCTCCAACACAACATCCAGCTCTGCCGCGACGCCATCGTGTTCTTCACCGCCATCGGCGACGCCAAGGGCCTGGGCGGCCACACCGGCGGGCCCTACGACACCGTGCCCGAAGTCATGATCGCCTACAGCTTCATGCAAGGCCCCGCTGGCGACTCGATCGTGCCGATCTTCTTCGACGAGGCCGGCCACCGCGTCGCAACCCAATACCTCATGGCCGTGCTCGAAGGCAACCTCGAAACCAACAAGCTCTTCCACTACCGCGAATACCTCAGCCACCTGCCCGGCCACCCCGAACGTGACTTCACCCCCGGCGTGAAGTTCAGCTCCGGCCGCCTCGGCCACATGTGGCCCATGGTCAACGGCGTCGCCCTGGCCAACCCCGGCAAGACCGTGCTCATGCTCGGCAGCGACGGCAGCCAGATGGAAGGCAACGACGCCGAGGCCGCCCGGCTCTGCGTCGCCGAAGACCTCAACGTCAAACTCCTGATCGACGACAACGACGTCACCATCGCCGGCCACCCCTCGAAGTACCTCAAGGGCTACGACGTCACCCAGACCCTCGCGGGCCACGGCCTCAAGACCGACGTCGGCGACGGCGAAGACCTCGACTCGCTCTACGCCCGCATGGCCGCCGCGTTCAACACCGCCGGCCCCGTCGCCCTGATCAACAAGCGCAAGATGGCCGTCGGCATCGAACCCCTCGAAGGCTCGCCCCACGGCCACGACGTCATCAAAGCCTCCTACGCCGTTGACTACCTCGAAGCCCGCGGCCTGACCGACGCCGCCGAGTACCTCAAGAACGTCACCAAGGGCCCCAAAGCTCCCGAGTTCAAAGGCTCGACCGGTGCCGGCAAAAACCGCTCGCTGTTCGGCAAGGTCTTCAACGAGATCGTCGGCGCAATGTCCAAAGAAGAACGCGAAGCCTCGGTCAAAGTCTTCGACAGCGACCTCGAAGGCTCCTGCGGCCTCGACGTCATCCGGGCCGAGTTCCCCGAGATCTTCATCCGCGGCGGCATCATGGAACGCGGCAACTACTCCGCCGCCGCCGGCTTCGGTTTCGAGAAGGGCAAGCAAGGCGTCTTCGCGACCTTCTCCGCCTTCCTCGAGATGTGCGTCAGCGAAATCACCATGGCCCGACTGAACAAATCGAACGTGCTCGCCCACTTCAGCCACGCAGGCTGCGACGACATGGCCGACAACACCTGCCACTTCGGCATCAACAACATGTTCGCCGCCAACGGCCTGCCCGACGAAGGCCACGACACCACCCGCCTCTACTTCCCCAGCGACCAGCACCAGTTCGCCAAATGCCTCAAGTCGATCTTCACCGACGAAGGCCTCCGCTTCATCTTCAGCACCCGCTCGGCCGTGCCCGACCTGCTCGATGACAACGGCAACCTGGTCTTCGGCGATGACTACACCTTCGACGCCGGCAAGGACACCGTCGTCCGCGAAGGCACCGCCGGCTACATCGTCTCCTTCGGCGAAACCACTTATCGCGCCCTCGACGCCGTGATCGGCCTCAAGGAAGCCGGCACCGACGTCGGCCTCATCGCCAAGACCTGCCTCAACATCTACGACGAAGCCATGATGGCCAAGCTCGCCGCCGCCCCCGCCGTGATGGTCGCCGAGTCGTTCAACGTCACCACCGGCCTCGGCAGCAAGTTCGGCAGCGAACTACTCAAGCGCGGCTTCGCCGGCAAGTACACCCACATCGGCACCAACAAAGAAGGCTCCGGCGGCCTCTGGCGCCAAATGCCCTACCAAGGCCTCGGCCCCGAAGGCATCGCCGAAGGCTTCAAATCGCTGATCGGGTAGAACCTGCACCCAACCAAACTCAAGCCCGTGCATGCTCAAAACCATGCGCGGGCTTTTTCTTTAAGGTTGACTTAATCTGGTATCCACGACCTACCGCGGAGTCCGTAAAGCGTGTCGACCAAAAACCCCACCAATCCCGACCTTGCCGCGTCCCACCGACGGATACTGTGGCGCACAGTCGGGCTCGCGGCCTTGGCCACGCCGATTGTCATACTGCTCTTAGTGGTACTCATATTCCACGGCTGCGGGTTTATGTCCGGCAAGTACCACAGCGCCGAAACCTCCGCCGCGCCCAACCCCACGCCCACCACGGTTGTGGCCGAGATACAGACCGAGCCCCACACCTGCGGCCTCCACTCGCTCCGATCGCTGTACCGCGCCTACGGCCTTGATCCCGACAGGTACGACCTACGCTTCCGACTGGGAGTCGATGCCAAAGCCAACCCGTTCGATGACGAATCCACTGGGACCCTGCAACCCGACCTCTACCGCGTCCTCGATCAAGACGGCTTCGGGGTTCAACCTCTATCACTCGATGATCCGCAGAGCCAGGTGATGCTGAATGATCACCTTCGCGATGAACACCTAGCCGTCGCCCTGGTGTACCGAAGCACCTATCACTGGGTGGTCCTCGACAACGGAGCCGAAGAAGACCACCTCACAATCATTGATTCGCTTTCGGCCGAGCCGTACTCTGAAAACACGCACACCTTCCTCCACGACTATGCGTTGAGCGTAACCCTGATTCAACCCGCTGCCCCCGATCACAGCGCCGGGCTACCGGCTACCCACCAATCGGGTGCAAGCGAAATGCTCAGTACCTTAAAACGTCACAACCAACTCACCAATGAATAATTCCGGTCAGTAATCACTTATTCTTGATGTCATGGCCGTTGTTCACACATGTCCAAGCTGCGGATTGATCCAAACCCTGCCGGGTTACCCGGCGGGCAAGGCGAAGTGTCGGCGTTGTGATTACACGCTGCGGCACCGCTCGCCGGCGGGGCCGATCGAGGCGATGTTCTGGGTGTTGCTGCTGCTGGGTTGCATGCTTGTGGCGACGCAAGACCTGTTCATGTCGTTCACGTTTGCGAGCGGGCAGAACCGCATCGCGATCATCCACCCGCCGATCGACACGATCCGGCTGGGCGGCACGGCCGTGGGCATGGCGGTGCTGTTTTGCACGGTGGTCGGGCCGATCTTGTGGGGGCTGGGGATGCTGTATGTCTGCGGCGGGTTGGCGGCCCGCATGCCCGGGCCCGGCACGGCCGGTATTTTGCGCAGCATGCACAAGCTCCGGCCGTGGGTGATGCTCGAGGTATTCCTGCTGGGCGTGCTGGTCACGGCGGGCAAGCTCGGGCACGAAGGGCACCTCGACTACGGCCGAGGCTTCCACCTGTTTCTCGCGGCGCTCGCAGTGTGGATCATCATCGCCCGCCGGGTGAAGCCGCACCGGTTTTGGGAGCTGTTGCAACCCAGCGTCGACTGCCCGCACAGCGAGCGGGCCGAGGTCGCACCGGAGGGCACGGACCCCTGCATGACCGCCGACACCGTGGTGGGGTGTCAGACCTGCGGGCTGGCGCAGCGGATCCCGCGCTGCATGGCCGACCACGAGCTGAGCTGCCAGCGGTGCGGGGCGGAGATCAATGAAGACGAACACAAGGCGCTGGTGCGCAGCGTCGTGCTGGTGGGGCTGGCGGCGGTGTTGTTGTTGCCGGCCAACCTAGTGCCGATCATGCGGATCGCCGAGCTCGGCCCGCCCGAGCCCGCGACGGTGTGGGAGGGGATCAAGGTCTTGTACTTCGGCGGGTCGCCGGCGTTGGCGGCGCTGGTATTTGTCGCCAGCCTGTGTGTGCCGATCGCCAAGGTGTTTGTGATCATCGCGATGCTGTTGTGTCGCCACCCGCGCCGGGCAAGCACGGCCCGCTGCATGACGAAACTGCACCGCTTTGTCGCGACGATCGGGCGGTGGTCCATGGTGGACATGTTCGTGGTGGCACTGCTCATCGGGCTGGTGCGGCTGGGTTCGTTGGCGTCGGTTGATCCCAAGCCGGGGGCGATCGCGTTCCTGGCGGTGGTGGTGATCACGATCGCCGCGGCCGAGGAGATCAACCCGCGCGTGTTTTGGTCGCGCACGAAGGACTCGACATGAACCCCTGGTCAATGACCCGGGGCGGCCGCGGCAACCCAAAACACCGCGGCGGCCCCCGGTGACTCACCGGGGGCTAAAGTGAAAAACAATCAAACTGGATACAACATGAACGAAACAAACCCCACCCCACCCCCCGCATCGAGCCTGCCCGCCGCGGTGCCGGTGCGTCGCCGCCGTCTGCCGTTTGCCTGGCTGCTGCCGGTCCTCGGGCTCGCGGTGGTGGGCTACTTCGCCTACTGGGCGTACACGCAGAACGAGCCCAACGTCACGCTCCGCCTGGAAGACGCCTCGGGGATCAAGGCGTTCCAGACGCCCGTGCGTTGCCGCGGCGTCGAGGTGGGCACGGTGACCAACGTCGCGCTCAGCCCCAACGGCAACGGCGCCACCGTGTCGATCAGGCTCAACGAATCCGGGCTGCCGCTGGCCACGCCCGACTCGGACTGGTGGGTCCTCCGCCCCGAGTTCAGCCTGACCGACGTGAGCGGTGTCGAGTCGTTGCTCGCCGGGCCGAGCATCGAGTACCGCCCGGGCGAAGAGGTGCCGCGTCGCAACAAGTCGTTCACCGCGCTCTCCGGCCCGCCGTCCGATGCAGGCATGACCGGCGGGCTGCGCCTGTTCATCACCTCCGACCAACGCGACGCCATCGAGCCCGGCACGTCCGTCCGGTTCCGCGGTATCCCCATCGGCCGGGTCGTCAGCATGCGCCTGCCCACCCACGGCCAATCGGTCGTCTTCATCGCCGAGATCGACCTGCCGTTCGCCCACCTCATCCGCGAGAAGAGCGTGTTCTGGCACCGCAAGCGGGCGGTCGCCAACCTCAACTCGGTGTCCCTCGGCCTCGGCGGCTACCAGATCGACTTCCCCCGACTCAACTCGGCGCTCGACATCAGCATCGACGTCGCCACCCCGGACAACCCCGGCGAAGAGGTCACGGCCGACTCCATCTTCCAGATGCAACACGCACCCCCCGAAGACTTCGAGACCTGGGCCCCGAATCTCATCCCTGTCGAAGAGCCCGCGCCCACGCCCGAGCAAGACGAACAAGCCGACGCCGATCCGGACACGCCCGCTGACCCGAAGCCCGATCCCCTTGGGGACATCTTCAACTTCATCAACCCGTTTGATTGAGTGGGGAACTGGGCAGTGGGCAATGGGGTGTGGGGAAAGCCTCTCCCCATCGCACACTTACCTTTGCTTTCCCACTGCCTACTTCCCCAACCGCTTGAACATCACCAGCGCATCCACCTCACCCACCCGTGGATGATCGAACGCTCCGGGTAACCTCCCCACGATTTCAAATCCCAGCTTCTCCCACAACCGCACCGCCCCCGCATTCGTCGATACCACCAGGTTGAATTGCATCGCCCGGAACCCCATCGCCACCGCCTGTGCCTGCGAGTGTTCGCACATCAGTGTCGCCACACCCCGGCCGCGTGCCTCGGCCCCCACGATGTACCCGCAGTTGCACACATGCGCCCCCGGCCCCTGCTGGTTCGCCTTAAGGTAATACGTCCCCAGCAACGCGCCCGCCTGGTCCCCCGCAACGAACGTCGCCTCGGGCAACTCGGTCCAAGCCCGCTTCATCGTCAACTCAGTCGCGTCCCGCGAGTACGCATACGTCTCCCCGCCTCGCACCACCGGTTCGATGATCCGCCACATGCCGGGCCAATCGTTCTCCGACCAACCCCGTACCTTAATCGACATGGTGCTACCACTCCAGCGACGCGTGGCGTCGCAGCTACTTCTTCAATCACCAAATCGCCCAATCAAAGCAACGCCCCAAGCACCGGCTCCAACACCTCGCGGCGCCAACCCGTGCCGATGCGCAGCCCCGTCGGCGGAGCTTTGCCTTTTTCTTCCGCGCGGACCAGTGCCGTGAGCTCCCGCTTGGTGAACACCATCGACGGGGCGATCGACAACGCATCGCAGTGAGCCTGGGCCGCCTCCCACAACTCGTCGAGGCGGGCTTGGGCGGTGTCGCTCAGCGGTTTGTACCCCCGCTTGCGCTTGGGCAAAGGCCCGGCCAACGCCGCCGCCGTCAGGTCCACCAGCGTCTGCGCGTACGCCTCTTTCACAGGCCAGGGCATACCTTTAAACGACGCCACCTCGCTCGCCGACGTCACCGGCGTCTTGGCCAGGTCCACCAGGATTTGATCTTCCAGGAGCATCCGCATCGGCAGGTTACGCTCTTCCGCCACCTCGGCCCGCCAGAGCAATAGCGCGTTGACGATCGCCTGTTCCTTGCGGTTCAGCGTCCCGCCGCCCTTGGCCTTGAGCTTCATCTCCAACGGCTCGACCCGGTAGATCGACGGGTCCGAAAACTGCTGGCACTCCGTCCGCGCCTTGTCGGCGTGCCCCATCTCGTCCAACCGCTTGCCAATGCGGTGGCGGACCAGGTGCAGGTACCGCACGTCGTTCGCGGCGTATTGCTTCTGATGCGGCGTCAACGGCCGGCGGTCCCACTGGCTGAACTTGCTGCTCTTGCCCAGGTCCGCCTCCGCCACCGCCAGGCAGAGCTTGGCCTGCGACATCGGGTACGGCTGCCCGGCAAACGCCGCGGCGATCTGCGTATCGAACACGTTGGCCGGCGGCTTACCCGTCAGCCGCTGCACCGGCTCCATGTCTTGCAGCCCCGCATGCACGATCTTCTCCACCGCCGGCTCAGCCAATAACTCCCAGAAAGGAAGTAGATCAATTCCGGGGGCCAACGCGTCGATCAGCGTGATCTTCTCCGGCGTCGACACCTGCACCACGCAGAACCGCGAGTAAAACGTCTCTTCCCCGATGAACTCGGTGTCGTAACCAAAGCGGCCCGCGTCCCGCAGTTCGTCGATCAACTTGAGCAGCGCGTCTTGGGTTTCGACCACGCCCAGCTCGCCATCGGGCACCAGATCGTGTTCGACCACCGGCGGCGGGGCGGCCTGCTCCGCGTGCGCCTCGGCGTCCGCACGCTGGCGGTGCGGGCTGCGGTAGTTCGGCCAGCCGCCGTTGGTTTTCAGGTTGCGTTTGCCGGGCATGGGTGCTTCCGGGGGGTCGTTCCATCGACTCCGGTCCCGCCGTAACCGAATGATAGGTCTCGTGAATGCACCCCATTTTACACCTCCCGGGATTGTCTGCAGTCCCCCCACTTTAGCCCCGGGTCAATGACCCGGGGCCGCAGCGGCGCAGAACCAATTTCGAGATACCCTCTCTTACATGCTGCGGTACCTCCCGATCTGTATTTTCACCTTGGCCTTAATCGGCTGCTCGCCCCATCTATCTCTCTACCAACGCATGACCGCCGCCGCCGCACCGCCCCACGGGGTGCAACAAACCCAACTGGCCTACATCGGCGACATCACGACCGATGCCGGCAACTACCACATTGCCACCCAACGCCTGATCCTCTCCGGCATGCCTGCACCGCGTGGCCTTGCCTACCGATTGCTGATCTTCAACGATGACCTCCAACTCGTCGCCTCACACGACTACCACTCCAACGAGGCCGAGCCCCTCTGGTGTGAAGGCTCAAGGGTCTACCTCTTCGGGGCCGGGCGTCTCGCCGATCTTGGGGCTGCCACCGGTAACGCCATCGATTTCCGCCAAGGCCCGAACCATCCCATCTTGATTCACGAAGAACGCTACGGTAGCTCTGGCGGAACCGAAGCCGCGGCAACCCCGGGTCAATGACCCGGAGCTAAAGTTCGACAGCCGCCATGCCTTCGGGGTGTCGGGGCGTAGCCCTGACCGCCCGCCGCGCAGGCGACCGCCTTGCCACGCCTTCCCCCAACCCCCGCTTCCCACCCACTCGCTGACGCAGCGTGCTCGGACATCTAAATCCCCCCACCCCCTTAAACGCCTAAACTGCTGACATGAGCACTGCACCCACCCAGAACAAAACCCTCCACATCGGCCACTCCCCCGACCCCGACGACGCCTTCATGTGGTACCCCTTGGCCAACTTCACCGCACCCGACGGCACCACCCTCACCCCCAAGATCGACACCAAGGGCTACGACTTCGTCCACGTGCTCGAGGACATCCAGTCGCTCAACGTCCGCTCCGAAAAAGGCGAACTCGAGATCACCGCCTTTTCCGTCCACGAATATCCCTACGTGGCCGACAAATACGCAATGACCTCCTGCGGCAGCTCCATGGGCGACAACTACGGCCCGATGATCGTCTGCCCCCCCGACAAGTTCAAAACCATCGAAGACCTCAAGAGCGCCAAGCTCGCCATCCCCGGCGAGCGCACCACCGCCTGGCTGTCCTGCCAACTCCTCCTCGCCGAGCACGGCCTGTCGGCCGACGACCTCGACTGGCAGCCCGTCATGTTCGACGAGATCCTCCAAAAAGTGGAAAGCGGCGAGTTCGACGCGGGCCTCATCATCCACGAAGGCCAAATCACCTTCCAGAACAACGGCCTGGAAAAACTCGTCGACCTCGGCACCTGGTGGACCCAGTCCCGCAACCTCCCTTTGCCCCTGGGCGCCAACGCCATCCGCCGCGACCTCGTCGAGTCCGGCGAAGCCCGAACCATCTGCCGCATCCTCCTCGACAGCATCGAGTACGCCCTCGAACACCGCGAAGCCTCGGTGAACTTCGCCCTGAATTATGCCCGTGACATGGGTGCGGACTTGGCCGACAAATTCGTCGGCATGTACGTCAACGACTGGACCCTCGACTACGGCGAACGTGGCCGACAAGCCGTGCGCCAACTCATCCAAGAAGGCATCGCCGCCGGCCTGCTGCCGGATTGTGGCGAGATCGACTTCATCGAGCCCGCGTAACGGAACGAGCCCCTAAAAATTGCACGAGAAGCGATTGGCTTGTCCCCCTCTCCCGGAGGAAGGGGGGCAAAACCAGCCTTCTCGCACACGTTCTAAATCGCCATTATTCCTACATTTGGTTTCCGGCCTGGTTATAACCTGCAACGGACAAGGCGGAGGGGTGAGGTTGTGCGGCTTGCAAGGGTTGGGCGGATATGCTTATGATGTTGCTTTCAGGTTGAGGGCGGTTCAGCACTCACTCCGGGGTCACGGAAGACCGATAGAAATTCGCCCATCTTTACATCGATGGTCGATAAGCAGGATCGTCCCAAGGGATTGACGATTTGTATCATTTGCCGCATGGCGCTATAGTTTTCGGTTAAGGCATAGGGGCGGTCGAAGATGCCAACCCTTGCCATCGAAAGTAGATTGAGCTCGTGAACACAGACCACCATCCGATTGACCCGGCACTACTTCGGCTCACGCCTTACAACAAAGTGAGCCGACTCGTCGAACTCGTCAACGAATCTGAAGAAGGCCGTGAGGACCAACATTCCTGCGACCGTTGCGGCGAGATCATCCACGAAACCTTGCACGGCAAAGAACACATGCGGGCGGTGGAGGTCGATCAAAAACACCTCTGCCGATCATGCATGCAGATGCGCACCGCCGAGATTTCAGCTCTCGTGGGAAACAATTACGAGCTCCACGACGACGCGGCCATTTTCCAGACAAACCCCGCGAATTAGACCGGTTGTTCATACGGGCTCCGGAAGCCGACCGCAGGCCAAGTTGAATCTCTCGACAACCCCTTGGAATTTGTTAAATTACCCCACCTCATTTTGATCTGGGGTTTTTTGATATCTGATCCTTCACCACCAAGATACGACGCATGGCTTCAACTCCGGGAACCACCGCAGTCCTGCCCAATGACTCACAGGACACGCCACCCAACAACCAAGACCGCCAGATGATGCTGACCCAGTTCCTAGGGCAAGAACAGGTACGGGCGCTCCTGTTAGATATGTGTACCCGCTTCGGCCCCGAACTCTGGCCGAAGGGGTACGAAGACGAGACGTACCGTCCGGTCATCGTGTTGGTAGGCGAGTCGGGCCACCAGCTTTATGAAGCATTGGTCGGCTGGATCAACGAATACAACGCCGACACCGACCGCCCCCGCTGGCCGTGGGCCCTTTACAACGCTTCGTATATCTACTGCACCACGAGCCGGAATAAAGCGGAGAGCGGATACCGCTACTGGATGCTGGACAAAGATGAGTACGGCAAAGATCGGGCCAGAGAACTGAGTTCGGAGGATCTCGCCAAGGCTGTCGCCACTCGATCGGTCCTGGTCTTCGATGGCCCGATCCACCATGGCACCACGATGCGCAAGATCATCCGCCACCTCGAAACAGCGAAACCCGACCAGCTCTACAGCTACGCCCTATTCACCAAGCGCAACGCCCAATTCGTACCCACCGCTTACGGGCTCTCGATCCCCGAGACCCACAGGCTGTATTACAGCCTCAACAAAATCCCTCAGCATTTCCTGGGATTCAACTGCAAACTCGAGCGTCGCGACAACCACACCCCTTCCGATGAAGCACCCTTCGAGGACGGGACGTTTCACCAGAACATCCAACCCCTCGTCGGCAGGCGGGGCATCCACCTGGAGGCCCTTGGCAAAGACACAGCCACCGGGCTCGACGACCCCGAGGGGCAGCACGGCCACTGGCAACGCCGACTCGAAGCGATGCGCATCGACCATGAAGCCGGTGGGGAAGCCCGCCACCTCGTGGTTCGGTATCGGGGCAAGACTTTGGCGTGTATGACTCTCCGCCCATTGAAGTTGAGTTGCCTGTCCGAGCACCGCGTCTTGGCCATCACCCGCCACATCATCTGCCCCACCACCCTCGGCACACCAAACGAGGCATTGGGTACGGAAGAAAAACAAACCCTCTACGCCGACTTGGTCTACACCCTTTAAAACTACACATACGCCTACGCCAGAGAGCAAGGCTTCCACGACATCGTGATCTTCAACCGCAACGAACAGGGGCGCGACGCCTACCGCGAACAAGGGTGGAAGCTGCTGGACGCCGATGCCGACGCCGACACAGACGCACCCATCGCCGTAAACCACAAAGGCGAGGAAGTCCGTCTCAACGACGCCGGCGTACTGCACCGCGACTACGGACTGAACCTCGACACGTTGCGCGATGTCGATACCCCCGCCTTCGCCGACCTTGCCAGCCAAACGCCCGGCAGGGCGGACGCCCCCCAAGTACTCTTCCGGCCGGTGATGCGCTTTCGCCGCCACGCCTAGCCCCCGCCAAAGGCGGGGGGGTAACGAAAAATAACGGCCAACCGGGGACACCCGGCATCCCGGCGATCTCACCCCTCACTCCTTCACCAACTCGATCCAGTCAAAGTCCAACACCGCCCCCTTACCCTTCGCGTTCACGCACGTCAGCGTGAACTCCGCGTAGCCCTTCTCCGCAAACGCCTTCGTGCCCAGTTCCCATTCGACATAACCCGTCGATTTGTCGGCACGGATGGGCTTGCCCTGCTTCTCGCCATCGATCGTCAGACGCCACGCACCGGTTGCGTCGTCCTCGGCAAACGTCCGCAGCTTCACCGCGTACTCGCCCGGCTCGTTCACGTACACGCGGTACGTTACGAAGTCGCCTTTCTTCGCGTTGCTCGCCCGCTGCCGCCAGCCGTTTGAGGCCTCGGTATCGCGTTCGTCCATGAAATCGGGGCCGACTAGACTCGTGAACTGGATCAGTCTTTCGCATTCTTTCCGATCGCTCTCCCGCAGCGACGCCGGCTCGTGGTAACGCACCCAATCGAACTTCTGGATGCCGCTGTCTTCGGGGTCCTTGATCGTCACGCACGACAGGATGATGTTCATCGGGTCGCGTCGGTAGTCGTCGGGGATATCGACGGTCACGACGTGTCGGCCGTTCTCGAAGAAGATCGCCTGGTCTTCGGTGAGTTCCATGCCCCAGACGTACCAGCCCAGCGACTGGTCCGACGCGATGGTCATGTTGTGCTTGGTCTTTGGGTCTTTGGGCGGGAGCTTGCGGTGTTCCCCGCCCGTCAGCCAGTCGTGCACGCGGATGCTCTGCGCGACGGGCCACTGCGGCTCGCATTCCATGATGTCGATCTCCGCCCGGTTGTGGAAGCGAAGCAGGTTGTTGTCGTCATCCGCGTTGACGACTTCCAGCCAGTACGCGGGGTGCCAGTAGTGGGCGTCGAGCATCTTCGAGCGGGCTTCGTAGTAGCCGAGCGAGAACCGCCAATCGCTGATCACGCCGGCCCCGACGTAGTTGAACGTGTCGCGTTCACCGTTGTAGTACGGGTAGGTTTCGCGGTTGATGCGGAAGTCGCCGGACTGTACGACGAGGTTGAGGTGGCCGTGGTCGAGGATGACGTTGTCGCGTGACATGACGGTGCGTCCGCGGTCGATGCCGTTGCGGTAGAACCACTTGTCGTGGTCGAGCTGGTGGCCGTTGAAATCGTCTTCCCACGCGAGCTCGTAGCCGTCGGGGGCGAAACTCTCTTCGGGGTCGCCGGTGTGGGGCTGGGCGAAGAGCGGGGCGGCGGCGGTGAAGGCGACGCCGGCGATGAGGGAAAGGATGTAATGAGACCATCGATTCTGGGGTTGGGTGTACATTTTGAGATCACTCGTTGAGTTAGGGCTGGAGAAAACATCTAGAACGCCACAAGAACAACGCCACGCGTCGCCGTGAGGAATCCTGCATCAAACAAAAAACTCACATCGCCGCTAAGCGCATCGGTGGTGACGCGTTAGCCGGGTGTGATTCAGGGTTGAAAGCGTGTTGGCCGATGAGCTCCACGCCCCAAAACGTGGGACGATCCGATATCCGAGTGGTTGTCAAGCATATCGATATGCATGCTGGATGTCGAGGTTTTTGCTCCAGGCCAAGCGTTTCGCCAAGGGGCAAATCTCGTCTAGCCGCAGGCCGTTTATGCTTAATAAACCATGCCAATCGTTGATCTGTGAGTGTGTTCTGTTAGGCTAGGAGCTCTGGTTCTCCCAATTTCGGGGATCGTTTCAAACCAAGCCCGGGCGGGCCTTGCTTTTCGGAGGACGCGGTGATGGATGCTGTTGTGAAGACCAAGGACAGGGGCTGGGCCCTGGCGGTCTCGTGTGGGCTGGCGCTGCCGGGTATGAGCGTCGGCAACGTGAACGCTACGCCTGTGGTAGACACCGCTATTGTCGCCATCCAAGGCCAAGCCACCCCCGAAAACGATGGCACTTTCGACTTCTTTTGGAACTTCGCCCCACACCTCAACGACATAGGCCAGGTGGCGTTCAGCGTCGAACTCACCGGCACCAACGGCGGGTTTAGCGATTACCAAGGAATCTACCGTGGCGACGGCACGGCTGAAGGACTCGTAAGAATCGTACGCCTTAGCGATGAGGTGCCTGAAGGCAACGGCACATTCCGTCGTTTGGGCTTCAGTACTTTTGCAGCAGCAGACTTCGCCTCAGGCATCAACAACGCCGGGCAGGTTGCCTTTCTCGCAGAAACCAATTCTCCCTACTTCACCCGATACGCCCACGGCCAATACCTCGGCGACGGCTCGCCCGGCGGCCTCGTCAACCTCGCTCGCGAGGGCCAACCGCTGCCGAGCAGCGGAGAATCTTTTTTTCAATTCTCCAGTTCGACTCCTGAGTTGAACGACGCCGGGCAGATCGCTTTTGTGACTTCGGTCAGTGACGACTCCACACCGTTTACCTATGAAACCCGCATCTATCGCGGCGACGGCACCTCTTCCGGAGATACGACCATCGCCGCCGTGGATCAATCTCTTCCCGACAGCGATGGTACGTTCCGCTCTTTTACTTCCAGGCGGTACGTCATCAACGACGCCGGCCAAGTTGCCTTCAACGCCACGCTTCAAGACACCCCCGGGGGTACCACCGACGACCAGGGCATCTACCGCGGCGACGGCACGCCCGGCAGCCTGACCAAAGTCGTCCGCGAAGGGCAGGCTGCGCCCGATGGTAACGGCAGTTTTGTCGTCCCCACCTTCATTACCCCCATGATTAACAACGCGGGCCAAGTCGCGTTTTACTCCACTCTCAGCAGCACTACCGACGGCAACAGCGACGACTCCGGCCTCTTCCGCAGCGACAGCACCGGCGGCGGACTCGACACCCTTATCCGCAAGGGCCAGCTCCTACCCACCGGCCACTCCGCGGGAGGGTTCCTCTACCACGACGAACTCAACAACGCCGGCCAAATGCTGTTCGCCACCGACCTCATGAACCCCGCCGACGGTCAAACCGTGGGGCAAGGCCTCTACCTCACCGATGGCACTGCCGAGGGCCTCTTCCAAATCGCACGCGACGAAGAAATCACCCCCGAAGGCGATGCCGAGTTCCTCGAGTTCCACCCCCAAGGCCTCAACGACCAGGGCCAAGCCCTGGTCGTAGCTGACCTCGGCATCCTCGGCAGCAGCGATGTCGTGTCGGGCATCTATGTTCACGACGACGACGGCGGCCTCATCAAAATCGCCCGCGAAGGCGATGCCTTCCTCGGCAGCACCCTCTCCTACGTCGGCTTCAGCAGCACCCTCAACAACGCCGGCCAAGTCGCCTACCGCTTCAGCCTCGAAGACGGAAGATCGGGCATCGCCCTCGCCACGATCATCGACACGCTCCTGGGCGACTACAACAACAACGGCATCGTCGACGCCGCCGACTACACCATCTGGCAAGACTCCTTCGGCAGCACCACCGACCTCGCCGCCGATGGCAACGGCAACGGCATCATCGACGCCGCGGACTACACCGTTTGGCAGGACAACTTCGGCAACTCGAACATTGGCACCAGCACCCTCGCCATCCTCCCGGAGCCAGGGACAATAGGGCTGTTGGGTTTGAGTGGTTTGCTGTGTACACATCGAAGAGCGCGAGGATAACCCCTGAACACCCTGAGCGAACGATACCCCGATCTTCGCGGTCCGATCAGAAAATCCGCAAAACATGCTGTCCATGAAATCCGGATATAGCGTTGTAATGGAACATTCCGCTAAGTAGTATGCATGCTTGGATTGACACCGCCTCGGTGTCTTTATTCACTCCCGGGGATGTCTTGGTTTGTCTACAGATTCTGGAGGTTCTGCTGTGAAAGCGTTTATGGGATGGGTGGTGTGTTTCGGTACGGGCTTGGTGTGCAGTAACGCCATGGCAGCCGACTACCGCTGGCTGGGGTCGCTGACCGACGGTACGGACTACAGCTACAGCCAAGCAGTGGCACTATCCGCCGACGGGTCTTCCGTGATCGGCAGCAGCAGTACTTTCGAAGGAATCGAAGAAGAAGCGTTCCATTGGACCGCCGAAACCGGCATGCTCGGTATGGGCAGTCTCGGCGCACCGCTAGGCGCCGACAGTTGGGCCGTCGACATCACCGACAACGGCGACACCGCCTTGGGTACGCTGTTCGATTACGGCGGTATGAGTGGCGGTATACGGATGTACACCTGGCAGCCCGGCGGAGACAAACAGCCGATCGATCTGCCCGCCACCGGGTACCCACGCGTCAATGCGCGAGCCATCTCCGCCGACGGATCGGTCCTTGCAGGGTACGCGACAAACAGCCCACAAAGCCGCTCGAACGCTTTTGTCTGGACCAGCGACGGCGGCTACCAATTCCTCGACCTCGGGCCCTCCCACCATATTTGGCGGCATGTCGATGTGGGCGGGCTCAGTGCCGACGCCGGTGTGGTGGTGGGCGACGTCCGCAGCTACAGCGGCGGAAGTTCGAGCCGAACCCAGGCCTACCGCTGGGAACCCGACGGCGAGTTCGAATACCTGGGCTACCTCCCCGGCGGCGACAACGACTACAGCACCGCCGCCGACATCTCCGCCGACGGATCGATCATCGTCGGCACCAGCGACTCGGCCAACGCCGAAGCCGGCGGCGGCTTCTTCGAAGCCTTCCGCTGGACCGAAGAGGACGGCATGGTCGGCCTGGGCGATCTGCCCGGTGGCGATTTCAACAGCTGGGCCACCGCCATCTCCGCCGACGGCTCGGTCATCGTCGGCGAAGCCACCATCGAAGCCGAATCCTTCTCCCAGCGAGACGCCCCGTTCATCTGGACCGAAGAACACGGCATGCGCAACCTCCGCGACGTCTTCCTCGACGCCGGCATCGGCGCCGACTTCGTCGCCGGCATCGAAGACGTCGTCGATGTCAGTGCCGACGGCCAAACCTTCATCGGCAACGGCTCCGGCCCCGAAGGCGCCCTCGGCAGCGCGTGGATCGTCAGCCTCAACGACATCGCCGAACTCCTGGGCGACTACAACGGCAACGGCATCATCGATGCCGCGGACTACACCGTCTGGCAGGACAACTTCGGCAACACCAACCTCAGCATCAACACCCTATCCATCATCCCCGAGCCCTCGACCGGCCTCGCGCTCTTTTCCTTCGCCACCCTCGTGTTTGGCCGAGGGCGAGTCCGTAGAGCCACGCCATCTCGGCCAACGAGTGGACCCGCCGACACCTTCTGATCGCTAACCACGGCTAACCTTTAATCAAGCTTCATCGTCCCCAAGAATTCCCGGAGGTTTTCAATATGAGTGTGTTTCGTGGTAGACGGATGAGCTTGCAACGGCCCTATGCCCGAGCACCCCATCGGGCGTGGCTCGCCGTGGTTGGAGTCGCCACGCTGATCCTCGGCGGGGCGGTGCAGGCAGCCCCCTCGATCGAAACACAAGTCCTCGTCACCACCGGCCAAACGGTGCCCGGCGGGTTCACGCTCGATTCGTTCCAAACGGGTGTCAGCTCCACGATCCGCAGCCCGTTCTGGCTCAACGACACCGGCCAAGTCGCCTTCGCCGCTGCGCTCGCAGGCACCCCCGGCGGGTTCGATGACAACCTCGCCATCTACCGAGTCGACGCCACCGGCACCGGACTCGTCGAGATCGCCCGGACCGGACAAACGCCGCCAGACGGCGCGGGGGCGTTCACTTACTTCGGCACACCACCATCCTTTGCGGCGGCGGCTAACCCTCACATCGCCGGCTTCAACAACGTCGGCCAAGTCGCCTTCATCGCCGATATCTCGACCAATGACGATCCATTCGCTGAGGAATCCGGGATCTATGTCGGCGACGGCACACCCGGCGGACTCGTCGGTCTGGGCCGAGAAGGGTAGCCGCTACCCGACGGCGGGGGGAGCGTTGTCGACCTTCGGCCCCGCCGTTTCGACGGCACCCTCAACGACACCGGCCAAGTTGCGTTCAACGCCCGATTCGACATGCCCGGATTCCCCTTCGGTGCTAGCGGCCTCTACCGCACCGACGGCACACCGAACAGCGGCACGTTCATCGAAGACTTCGACAGCGAAGACGGTATCCGTTTTCGTGAACAGCTGACTGGCCTCAATCAAAGCGGACAGGCCGTGTACAGCGCAACCCCGATCCCTATCGAATCACCATCGCCTGGCGTAGTCGCCAACCTCTACCTCGGCGGTGACCCCGCAGGCCCCTCGCTCATTGTCCAACAGGACCAGGCTTCACCCGATGGCAACGGGACCTTCGGCCCCCAAGGCAGCGCCTTCCACAAGTTCTCCCTCAACGACCTCGGTCATGTCGCCTTCACCAACACCCTCGCCGGCGTCACCGACGGGGCAAACAGCGGACTCTTCCTCAGCGACGGCACCGCGAACGGACTCTCCGCCCTGGCCCGCGAAGGCCAAGCCCTGCCCGGCGGCGGAACCCTTGCCAGCCTGAGCTTCCGCGAGCCCCAGATCAACAACGCCGGCCAAGTCCTCATCCAAGCCAGCACCGCCATCAACGACAACAGCGAAGACAACCTCGAAACCCTCTTCCTCCGCGACGGCACCGCCGACGGATTCGCCCCGCTCTTCCGTGTCGGCCAACTCAACTCCCTCGACCAGCTGATCACCGGCCTCCACGGCGCCAAGCTCAACGACGACGGCCAAGTCGCCTTCCTCGCATCCACCATCGACGCCACCAACCCCCAATCCACCCTCGCCTATTTCGTCTTCGACCCCGACCACGGCCTCCTCGAACTCGCCCGCATCGGCGACGATCTCCAAGGCAGCCCCATCAACAACCTGTTCCTCCTATACAACGACTTCGGCTTCAACGAAGAAGGCCAACTCGCCTTCCGCTTCGCCCTCGAAGACGGCACCGAAGGCATCGCCCTCGCCACCATCATCGACACGCTCCTGGGCGACTACAACAACAACGGCATCGTCGACGCCGCAGACTACACCGTCTGGCAAGACTCCTTCGGTAGCACCACCGACCTCGCCGCCGATGGCAACGGCAACGGCATGATCGACGCCGCGGACTACACCGTCTGGCAAGACAACTTCGGCAGCACCAACGCCTCAACCAGCACCCTCTCCATCATCCCCGAGCCGGCTTCGTTGACAGTTTTGGGCGTTTTAGGTGCGGGGTTGATCGGTCGTCGTCGGGAGCGCTGAATTCTCTTGCTGCGGCTTTCGGGGGGTGATATAAACGCTGCAGAGGCAGTGGTGGGTCAGGTGTACAAGCCCCATTTCTTTCCCTCCCCGGGCCTTGGCACTTCTCAAGGTCCGAGTCATCTTTGGGTCAACGGCGCGGCCCGTCTGGGCGGCGGTTTAGTTGGGAGTTGAGATGTACATTTCAAAGCATCGGAACGTGGCTGCGTGGTCGGCCACGGGTTTGGTTGTGGTGGTCGCGGTGGCGGGCATGCGGGCCGAGGCGCAGGATGCCGAGTGGATCAATCCCACGCCGCCCCCGGGGCCGTTCCCCTTCCTGATCTACGGCACGGGCAGCAACTGGGACACCGGCAACGCGCCCACGCTCGCCGACAACGCGTTGTTCCAGGTCGACCTCATGGGCAACCCGATCGTGCTCAGCGCCGGCAGCCAAAGCAACAACCTCACCGTGGCCGACAACGCCTGGACATTTTCCGGGATCACCAGCGGCGACCTAACCACCGCCGGCGTCGCGTTGATCGATGACGTCACGGCCACCTCCCTGGCCACCGGTGCCTCGCTGAACATCGCCGATAGCGCCCTGTGGAACATCGCCGATGCCGCGCTGACCAACGACAACGACCTGCTCGTGGCGCAGCAGGGCTTCGGCACGCTGGGCATCCAGACCAGCTCGGACGTCACCGCCGAGAACATCTTCGTGGGTAATTCGGCCGGGGCGGTGGGCGTGGTCAACGTCGACGGCGTGGGCTCAACGCTCGCGGCGGTCCGCACCGACAGCCAAGGACGCATCATCAACATCGGCGGCGATGGCGGCACCGGCACGGTCAACCTGACCAACGGCGGCCAACTGCTCACCACCAACGCCGGCGGCAGCGCCAACCAAGACATCGTCGTGGGCCGCAGCTTCTTCGATGCCGACTTGGCAGACCCGGCGAACCCCGTCGTCCGCTCCGTCGGCACACTCAACGTCTCGGGCGCCGGTTCGCTGGCCGAAACCAGCGACTTCTTGGTCGGCCACCTCGGCGGGATCGGCACGGTCAACATCCTCGACGGCGGCCAGGTCGTGCTCGCCGAAGGGGCCAGCCCCCAAGCGCTCTTTGGTAGCGGCGAAGGCTCGGTCGGCAACGGCACGATCGACGGGACCGATTCGGTCCTGCGGGCCCACGCCGTGTTCGTCGGCACATCCGGCGGCACCGCCCAAATTGCCGTGTCCAACGGCGGAGAGTTGATCACCGAGATCACCGCCCAAGCCACCGACAGCACCAACGAAGGCGACCTCATCATCGGCAACACCAACGCCGCCGGGGCGATCGCCAACGGCCTGGTGGCGGTCTACGGCACCGATGGCACAACGGCCTCAGCCGTGAACGCGGATAACATCGTCATCGTCGGCAGCGACGGCCTGGGTGAGCTACGCGTCGGCCGAGACCTCAACGACAACTTCCAAGACTTCGGGCAGGTCAACGCGGCCCAGATCATCGTCGGCGACCTCGACAACAACGACCAGGACAACCGTGTGGTGGTGGACGGGGCCAACGCCCAGGTCCAAACGTCCGGCGCGATTATCGTCGGCGACGCCGGGCGCGGCGTCTGGGAATCGTTCAATGGCAGTACCACCACGGCGGGCACGTCCTTCAACGTCGGCCTCCGCGACGGCTCGGTCAGCACCGCGCTCTTCGACGGCACCGGCACCACGCTCACCGCGCTCAACCTGTTCGTCGGCAACGGCACCGGCGTCGGCTCAACCGGCACCGCCACCTTCCGCAACGGCGCGACCGCCACGCTCAACGGCGTCTTCGCCACCAACGACACCGGCAGTGGCGTCACCATCGGCGACGACGACGAAGGCATCGGCACGCTCAATATCGAAGGCGTCGGGTCCCGCGTCGAAACGACCAACTCCACCTGGTTCATCGGCGGCTCGGAGAACGAAAACGGCGGCACCGGCACCGTCAACATCTCCGCCGGCGGCGTGGGCATCGCCTCCGGCCGGACCTGGATCGGCTACCGCGCCAACGCCCAGGGCACGCTCAACGTCACCGGCACCGGCTCCCGCTACGACGCCAACGGCGACTTCATCCTCGTCGGCTTCCAGGGCGACGGCTTCCTCAACATCGACAGCGGCGGCGTCGTCAACGGCAACGGACTCATCCTCGCCGACGAGCCCGGCTCCGCCGGCAGCGACATCACCGTGGACGGCGCCGGCTCGCAACTCAACCTCACCCAGCGTCTTTCTGTCGGCGACGAGAACGACGCGACCATGACCGTCAGCGGCGGCGCGGTCGTCAACGTGGCGAGCAACTTCGCCGACCCGGACGTCGCCGACCGACGCCTCATCATCGGTCGCGTCAACAGCAGCAACGACTCGTCGCTCACCGTCACCGGCGTCGGCTCGGCCGTCAACTACTTCGGCGGCGAACGCATCAGCGTCGGGTTCCAGGCGGGCACCGCGGCGGACCGCAACAAGCTCCACGTGCTCGACGGTGCGGTCGTCCGCGCCTTCCGCACCGACGCCGCCAACCCGGCGACGCAGGGCTTCATGGTCCTCGGCGACGAATCCAACGGGCACGGCGAACTACTCGTCGACGGAGCGGGCTCGCTCGTGGACGTGCGCTACCTCGACATCGGCCAGGCCAACGGGGCCAGCGGCAGCGTCACCGTCAGTAACGGCGGCGAGGTCCAGATCGCCGAATACTCCGAGGTCGGCGCGGGCGGCGACGGCGACAACTTCCTGACCGTCGAAGACGCCGGCTCGCTCTACGAAACCGGCGGCGACCTCTCCGTCGCGGCGGGTTCGTCTTCGCTCCGCGTCGACGGCGAGATGCGCATCCGTGACGGCGGCGCCGTCGTGACCGGGGGGAACGGGTTCATCGGCCGAGCGTCAACCAACGTCGGCCGCGTCGACATCGGCGGGCCCGGCGCGATGGCCACGTGGGACGTCGCCGGCAACTTCTACATGTCCGGCAGCACCAACGTCTCGTCGTCCGGCGGAAGCCAATCGTCCGGCTCCTCGACCCTCAACCTGCTCGAAAACGGGCGGATCACCATCGACGGCGACTTCTATCTCAAGGACCGCGGCACCATCAACCTCACCGGCGGCGAACTCATCGCCAACGACCTGATCTTCCTCGACTTCACCGGCACGAACTACACACCGGTGCCCACCGTGAACTGGGACACCGGCCTGATCCGCTACACCGGCAGTAAAACCTTTGCGACCAGCGATATCAACACCGTGTTCTCCGGCGGCCCGGCCCTGCTCGACGCGGGCAAGCACCTCGCTTTCGACGGCTTGGCCGTTCTCGGCGGGCCGATCGAAGTCGACGGCGGGTCGCTCAGCATCGGGTCGATCTCGACGGGCAGCTTCAGTCAAGTTGAGTTCGATTCGGGCACGCTCAATTTCACCAACTCCGGCATCGTGGTCACCAGCTCGGGCCTCTTCGGCAGCACGCTGGTCATCGACGAAGACGAAACCATCAACGTCACCAACAGCACCTTTGTTCAATCCGACGGCCTGCTCAACGTCGCCGAGGGCAACTTCTCGTCGGGTGCGACCGTCAACAGCGGCACCATCGTGATCGCCCAGGGCACCGCCGACTTCGGCACCCTCAACAACACCAACGGCGACCTCGTGCTCGTCGACGCGATCACTACCGGCACCATCAACGGCGGCGACATCACCATCGTCAACACCAACGCCGCCAGCGCTCTGGCACTCACCAGCGGCAGCAGCATCGCCTTCGGCATCGAAACCGCCGCCGGGGCGGACGACCTGCTCCAGGTCGACAACACCGCCACCCTCGCTGGCTCGCTGATCGTGTCCGCCGCGGATGTCTCGGGCATCGGCCTGGGCGATGAGTACGACCTGATCCTCGCCGACACCGTCACCGGCACCTTCGACAACATCGCGCTGCCCACCCTCGATAGCGGCCTGGAGTTCGATGTGCTCTACGAAGCCAGCCGCGTCGCCCTGTCGGTCGTCGCCATCAACCTCCTCGCCGGCGACTATAACGGCAACGGCATCGTCGACGCCGCGGACTACACCGTCTGGGCCGACAACTTCGGCAGCACCACCGACCTCGCCGCCGACGGCAACGGCAACGGCGTCATCGACGCCGCGGACTACACCGTCTGGCAAGACAACTTCGGCAACACCAACGCCTCGCCCAACACCCTCGCCACCATCCCCGAACCCACCACCGGCTTCGTGCTGCTCACCCTCACCGGCCTCGCCACCACGCGTCGCCGCCACACCCAACTTACGCCCTAATCCCCATATCAACTTTAGCCCCGGGTAAATGACCCGGGGCCACCGCGGCGTCGAGTATCGCGCAACTGTACACTCCCACAAGAAGACACAGTTAGCAGCAGGCTTATCCGCATTCGAGGTACCCACTACTCAACGGGCGATATCAACAAGGTGCATGCAGAGGTTGTCAGGCACTACGCAACCATTATCATCGAGCCCATCTGATGATGTTGTACTCCGGAGGCAGTGATGAACAAAAAGCAGACGAAGACGGCGAGGTTGTTGCGAACCTTTCTTGTGGCCGTGTTGACGGGTTTTGTAACTGCCGCAGACTTGGTCATAACCTCGTCTGCCTTAGGCGAGGTAACAATCGAGACCCGCGCTCTTAGCGGCACCCAAGCCCCCGGCACCGAACCCGGCGTCACCTTCGAAAGCTTCGGCTACCCAACGATCAACGCCTCCGGTCAGGTCGCCTTCCTGGGCTACGTGACCAACATCAATCCGAACTTCGTCATTCCTGACAAAGGCATCTGGTCCGAAACCGCCGGTTCGATCGGCAACCCCGGACTCATCGCACGTGATGATGATGACGCATCCGGTACACCCGCAGGCGTCAAACTCGATGGATTCGTAGGCCCCGTCCTCAACGACAACGGAATGATTGCCTTCCGCGCGGTCATCACTGGCCCCGACGTGGACCACACCAACAACTTCGTGATCTACTCCCAAGCTGCAGGGCCCAAAGGCTCGCTCGAACTATTCCTTCGCGATGGTGACGCCGCCCCCGACACCCCGCCCGGCGTCCAATTCACCGGCATAAGCGCTCCTGTCCTCAACAACGCGGGACAGATCACGTTCACCGCACTCCTGTCCTCGCTTAGCTCCAACGGTTTCAGCGATCGAGGGATTTGGTCCGAGGCCGCAGGCTCTTCCGGTAACCCAGGAATTCTCGTCCGAACCGGTAATGCCGCTCCCGGAACAGGGTCCGGCATCATTTTCAGTCATATCGACATAGCCAAACCAGTGCTCAACGACGCCGGACAGACCGCATTTTGGGCACAACTTACCGGGAACGGCGTCGATAGCTCCAACGACACTGGCATTTGGTCCAAGACCACGGATAATCTCGATCTGATTATCCGCACTGGCGACCACGCCCCAGGAACAGAGTCCGGCGTGAAATTCCGCAGACTACTTGACCTCGCCTTCAACGACGTCGGCGAGACCGCTTTCCGTGGCAGACTTACCGGTACCGGCGTGGATGGCTCCAACAACGAAGGTATTTGGTCCGAAGCCGCAGGCTCTGCGGGTAGACCCGGGATCGTTGTTCGCACCGGGGATCCGGCGCCCGGGACTGAACCCGGTGTCACCTTCAGAAGAGGGCTTGCTCGCCCGTCTCTCAATGCCAAAGGACATACCGCGTTCCGCGGTGAACTCACCGGCACCGGAGTAAACGGGTCTAACGATGAAGGTATTTGGTCCGAAGCCGTAGGTTCCATCAGCAACCCCGGAATTATTGCCCGGACTGGCGACGCCGCTCCCGGAACCAAGCCCGGCGTTGTTTTTAGCAGCCTGCGCTGGGACCCCATCCTCAACAACGCAGGGCAAGTTGCTTTCCGTGGCGAACTATTTGGCACCGGCGTAGATTTATCCAACAACACCGGCATCTGGGCCACTGACCTCGACGGCCTGCCGACTCTTGTCATTCGTAAAGGCGATCTCCTCGATATTGATGACAACCCGCTCAACGAAGACCTCCGTATCATCGCCTCAATCGACATTGACTGGGAGTATGGTCAACCAGCTTTCTTCAACGATGCTGGCCAACTCGCCTTCCACGCCACTTTTACCGATGGTACGGAGGGTATCTTCGTAGCTAACACCCTCGGCGATGTAGCCAACGTAATGGGCGACTACAACGGCAACGGTATTGTCGATGCCGCCGACTACACCATCTGGCAAGACAACTTCGGCTCCACCACCGACCTCGCCGCCGATGGCAACGGCAACGGGATCGTCGACGCCGCAGACTACACCGTCTGGCAAGACAACTTCGGCAACACCAACGCCTCGGCCAACACCCTCACCACCATCCCCGAACCCACCACCGGTTTATTGGTAGTCACAATGGCGGGCTTCATGTTGAAGCCACGACGTACTCAGCAGTAGCTTCGCCGCCGCATCGCTCCCAGAAGGCTGACCAACACCACCACGGCTGCCGAGCCCGGCTCGGGGATCGTATACAGCGTCACATCGTTGCCATCTCCGCCCAGATAACTGATGAACAAGCCTGTGCCGTCGTAGCTACCGACCAGAGCGCCTTCGTCCAATCCGTCGAAGGCGCCGATCCGTTCGCCACCCACATCAAAAATCATAAACACATCACCCGCCATCGGAACGAACTCCTCGATCAACACGATCGTCAGCTCACCGTCCAGCGTCAGGTCGCCCGCCACGATCGACTGGTCGAACTCGCCCACCCCCGTGCCGCCGATCTCGATCTCCGTGCCGCCGGTGGCGATCAGGTTTCCGCCGTACTCCACGCTCGCCGGACTCGAACCCGGGGAGAACGTGCCCAGCACCTCGAGCGTGCCGCTCCCGGTCGTCCCGCCGCTGCCGGTATACGTGTCAAAAACGATCGCGCGGCTGCTGCCCAGCAGCTCCAGCGTGCCTTCCTGATCCAGGTCACCCACAAACGACGCCACCGCCTGGCTGCTCAAGGCGATCTTGCCGGTGTTGCTCACGTCCCCGAAGAGGTCGCTCACCCCGTCACTCACCGACACCAGCCCCTCATTCGTCAGGCCCTGGTTAAACCGCATCGCCGAACCGCGCGTGGCGATCAGCCCGCCGAGTTGATTGAGCACGTTCGCGCGGAAGTCCATCTCGCCGCTCTGATCAAACGCCTCGATCCGACCGTTGGCCGAGTTGACAAACACCGCATCCACCACCCCCGAGCCCCGGAACAGCCCGGTGTTGTTCAGCGAGTCGGCCACCACCTGCAGGCCGCTAACCCCCAGATCGATCTCCCCGGCGTTGTTCAGGTCACCCGACACCGCAAACACCCCACCCGCGCCCGTCAGCCGGGCCGAGTTATCCAGCGACACGTCCGAGCGGACCTGCATCAAGCTGTTGGCCTGCAGGTCCAGCGTCGTCACGCCGAACTCCGCCCCCAGGCTGAGCCGGTCGGCGATCACGACACCGCTCGGCCCGTTGATGGTCCCGCCGAACTGGGTCTCCAGGACCACCACCCCGCCGGTGGTCCCGGGGGTAACCCCCCCGATGAAGTTGCCGCCCAGATCGAAGTTGCCACCCGAAAGGCCCGTCCAGGTGAAGACCGATACCCCGTACACCACGTAGCTCTCGCCCGCAGAGCTGTTGCCGTTGGGGTCGCCGCCGATTGCCCCGATGATCACGTCCGCCACCCCGTCACCGTTCACATCCCCCGCCGACGAAACCGAAACGCCTGACTGGTCACCGGTATCAATCCCGTTCAGGACGAAACCGTTGCTACCGTCCAGCGAAGACAGGTCCAGCGAACCCCCCGAACCCACCGAGCCGCCGCCGAACACCACGTAGCTCTCGCCCGCGCTGCCGTTGCCGTTGGGGTCCCCACCACGTGCCCCGATGATCACGTCCGCCACCCCGTCACCGTTCACATCCCCCGCCGACGAAACCGAAACGCCCGACTGGTCGCTGGCATCAATCCCGTTCAGGACAAAACCGTTGCTCCCGTCCAGCGAAGACAGCTCCAGCGAACCCCCCGAGCCCACCGAGCCGCCGCCGAACACCACATAGCTCTCGCCCGCAATGCTGTTGCCGTTGGGATCGCCGCCGACTGCCCCGATGATCAAGTCCGCCACCCCGTCACCGTTCACGTCGCCCGCCGACGAAACCGAAACGCCCGACTGGTCGCTGGCATCAATCCCGTTCAGGACAAAACCGTTGCTCCCGTCCAGCGAAGACAGCTCCAGCGAAC